>DATMQV010000309.1:0-11496 GCA_035566615.1 Xanthobacteraceae bacterium | reverse complement strand
CTGAGCGCGCAATCGAATGGGCCGAACGCGGGATCCGGCTCAGCCCATTCGATCCCTGGCGCTTTGCGGCCTATCACGCGTTGACGCTGGGCCATTTTCACCGCGGCCGTTATCAGGAGGCGGCTGACAGCGCCTACAAGGCTGTTCAAGCCAATCCGGGTCACAGCATCTCACGTATGCTGCTGGCAGCTTCACTAGTGAAACTCGGCCGAATGGACGAGGCCAAGGCGGCCGCGGCGCACGTCTTGGAGCTGCAGCCTACTTTTCGCTATAGCAAACAATTTTCCGGGGTGAATTGCGCACCGGCTCTTGCCGGCTCTCTCGGTGAGGCGCTCAGGGAGACCGGGTTGCCGGAATAATTGCCAATAACGTTGTATTTTGGTGCCCCTTCGCGTCGTTCGCTACGCCACAGGCCAACGGCAAAAATAGCAGCTACTGGCCCAACTTGGACCTGTCGGCATGGCCGCTGCATGGTCGCTGTGGGGGAAAGCGGACATTGAGCAGGAGCCCGTCATCCCAATTCGCGAGATAACGGCCTAAAAGCGATAACGCGCCGTCTCCACAGCGGCGCTAGCCCAACGCGACAGTGTTCGCGCCAACCGCCGCGTTGAGCTTTTTGGTGACGCTCTCAATCCGCTCGGCCGCGGCGTTCAACAAAGCGGCCGCCGACGCCTGGCCTGTTTGGTGGCGATCGGTGCTCGCCACCTGCGCCTCCTGGACGGCCATGAGCTCGTCCTCCAAACGCCGCAGCCGCGATGCCATCTCGCCGAGCTCGTCGGCGATGGTGAGCGCCGCCATGACGGTCAGCCGCGTGTCGCCGATCTCACCGAACTTGCCGCGCAGCGATTCAATGCGGCCGTCGAGCTCGCGGGCGAGCCTCGTCAGATGTTCTTCCTGGCCGTCCTCGCACGCCATGCGGAACTGCCGGCCGTTGATGGTGACGTTGACCTGAGGCATCCCTAGTTCCCGCTCGATCCGATGTTCGGCTTCCTCCGTCGCCGCGATCTTGTCCGTTTCGCTTGTCGCTATTTCTCGTCTGTGAGCACGCCGCGGATTGTTTCAATCGCCTGATCGACCCGGCGCGCAACTTCCCGCGTGGCGGTTTCCAATCCGCGGGAACGCGCCGTCGCGTGATCGAGTTCGCTTGCAAGCCGCGCCCGGTCGGTGCCGAGCGCGTGGATCTGGGTGACGAGCGCATCCTGCCCACGATCGAGCTCACGCCGCCGGTCCGCCGCAGCTTCGAGCGCGTCAAGAGCAAGCGCCAAGCGCTGGCTGGCGAGTTCGAAGGAATTGTTGTCGCTCATTTGGCCATCCTGGGCGGCCACCGGCATCGCGAACCACACGTGAAAACCCTGCGACCGCAACAATTTACGGACGGAAGCTTACGTCGCATCGAGCTTCAGCGTCAACGTCCAAAGCAGCTTTCGTCCGCCCCTGTGCATGACGCGCCGGCATTGCGGCCGCGCAATTGACTCGTCCGGCTCGCGTGCTATCTGATCGCCGCCTATTCACGTGATCGCGGCCTCCTCATATGCCGCGTTTGGCCCGTTCCATGACGATGCCGGATCGCATCCTTGCGGCGAGCACAGTCCTCGCCCAGCCCTCGCGCTTTCCCGCTACCGCCATGAGTCCGACCGCCCGCGCGGAGCATGACCGTATGGCGAATGCGATTCGCGCGCTGGCGATGGACGCCGTCGAACGAGCCAAGGCCGGACATCCCGGCCTGCCGCTCGGCGCAGCCGATGTCGCCACGGTACTATTCACCCGCTTTCTGAAATTCGATCCCAGCGATCCGGCCTGGCCCGATCGCGACCACTTCGTGCTCTCGGCCGGCCATGGATCGATGCTGATCTACGCGCTCCTTTATCTTCTCGGCTACGAGAAGATAACGATCGAGGAGATCAAGAATTTCCGCCAGCTCGGCTCGCTGACGCCCGGCCATCCGGAATACGGCCACACGCCCGGCATCGAGACGACGACCGGACCGCTCGGCCAGGGCCTGACCAATGCGGTCGGCATGGCGATTGCCGAACGCCACCTCGCCGCGGTATTCGGCGGCGACGTCGTCGATCACACGACCTATGTGCTCGCCTCCGACGGCGACCTGATGGAAGGCATCAGCCAGGAAGCGATCGCGCTTGCCGGCCATCTCAAGCTCAAGAAGCTCATCGTTCTGTTCGACGATAATGGCATCTCGATCGACGGTCCGCTCACGCTTGCCGACTCTGTCGATCAGGCGAAGCGCTTCGAGGCCGCCGGCTGGGCGGCAACGCGCATCGACGGCCATGATCCGGCGGCGATCGCGGCGGCGCTGGAAACTGCCAAGGCGTCCGATCGCCCCTCGCTGATCGCCTGCCGCACCACCATCGGTTTTGGCGCACCGAACAAGGCCGGCAGCGAAAAAAGCCACGGCTCGCCGCTCGGCGCCGAAGAGATCGCCGGCGCGCGCGAGAAGCTTGGCTGGAACGCGCCGCCGTTCGAAATTCCCGCCGCCATCCTCGACCCGTGGCGCGCAGCCGGCGCCCGCGGCAAGCCGGCGCGCCTCGCTTGGGACATGCGCGTCGCCGCGCTCGATTCCCAGACGCGCGCCGAATTCGAGCGTCGCACGCGCGGCGACATCGGCCAGGCACTCGCGGCCGCGGTCGACGAAGTGAAACAGAAGCTCGCGGCCGCGCCGAAGGAAATTGCGACGCGCTCGGCCTCCGAGTTTGCGCTTGAAGCCCTGACGGCCGCGCTGCCGGAAATGATCGGCGGTTCCGCTGACCTCACCGGCTCCAACAACACGCGCGCCAAGGCGATGAAGACGCTGAATGCCGCCGACTATGGCGGCCGCTTCATTCATTACGGCGTGCGCGAGCACGGCATGGCCGCGGCCATGAACGGCATGGCGCTGCATGGCGGCATCATTCCGTATTCCGGCACCTTCCTGGTCTTCTCCGATTATTGCCGGCCGGCGATCCGGCTCGCCGCGCTCATGGGCCTGCGCGTGATCCATGTGATGACGCACGACTCGATTGGGCTTGGCGAAGACGGCCCGACGCACCAGCCGATCGAGCAACTCGCCGCTCTGCGCGCTATTCCCAATCTCAAAGTCTACCGTCCGTGCGACGCGGTCGAAACGGTCGAGTGCTGGCAGCTTGCGCTCGAGGATAAGAGCGGGCCGAGCGTGCTCGCCTTGACGCGGCAGAACGTGCCGCAACTCCGCCTCACCCTCGACACCGGCAACCGCTGTGCGCACGGCGCCTATGAGCGTGTTGCCGCCAAGGGCGGCGCGGCTTCCGTCTCGCTGTTTGCTTCCGGGTCGGAAGTCGCGATCGCGGTCGCAGCGCTTAAGCTGCTGGCCGCGCAAGGCGTGCCGGCGCGCGTCGTGTCGGTGCCGTGTTTCGAGCTTTTGCTCGCCGCACCGGATGCCGAGCGCAAAGCGATCATCGGCCGAGCGCCGGTGAACGTCGCGGTCGAGGCCGGCATCCGCCAAGGCTGGGATGCGATTATCGGCTCGGAGGGAACTTTTGTCGGCTTGAGCGGTTTTGGCGCCAGTGGGCCCTTCAAACAGCTTTACCAACATTTTGGCATTACCCCCGAGAAGGTGGCAGAGGCCGCGCTGGCGCGTCTGTAAGAAATCGTAGGGAGACTGGGTTATGTCTGTTCGCGTAGCGATCAACGGATTTGGCCGCATCGGCCGCAACATCCTGCGCGCCGCCGTCGAGGCAGGCCGCAACGACATCGAGATCCTCGCCATCAACGATCTCGCGCCGGTCGAGACCAACGCGCATCTGCTTCGCTACGATTCAGTGCATGGCCGCTTTCCGGGCGAAGTCACGGTGAAAGGCGACACCATCACTTGCGGCAACGGGGCGATCAAAGTCACCGCCATCAAAGACCCGACGCAACTTCCGTGGAAAGAGCTCGGCATCGACGTCGTGCTTGAATGCACCGGCATCTTCACCGCCAAGGACAAGGCGGCGGCGCATCTGCAGGCCGGCGCCAAGCGCGTGCTGGTCTCCGCGCCGGCCGAAGGCGCCGACATCACCGTGGTCTATGGGGTCAACCACGACAAGCTGAACAAGTCGCACACCGTCGTCTCCAATGCGTCGTGCACGACCAACTGCCTCGCCCCGGTGGTGAAGGTGCTCAACGATGCCGTCGGCATCGACAAGGGCTTCATGACCACCATCCATGCCTACACCAACGATCAGCCTACCCTCGATCAGGTGCACAAGGATCTCTACCGGGCGCGCGCCGCCGCCATCAACATGATCCCGACCTCGACCGGCGCGGCGAAAGCCGTGGGCCTGGTGCTGCCGGAGTTGGCCGGCCGGCTCGACGGCGTCGCCATCCGCGTGCCGACACCGAACGTCTCGGTTGTCGATTTCAAGTTCGTCGCCAAGCGCACCACCTCGAAGGACGAGATCAACGCCGCGGTGAAGCGCGCCGCCGAGCAGCAGCTCAAGGGCATTCTCGGCTTCACCGAAGCGCCCAACGTCTCGACCGACTTCAACCACGATCCGCATTCCTCGGTCTTCCACATGGATCAGACCAAGGTGATCGACGGCACGCTGGTGCGCGTGATGTCGTGGTACGACAACGAGTGGGGCTTCTCCAATCGGATGGTCGATACCGCAGTTGCGATGGGCAAGCTCGGCTGAGCTTGCCGTCATGCGCTTCCGCAACCTCGACGACGCCGACGTCAAGGGCAAACGCGTCCTCGTCCGGGTCGACTTCAACGTTCCCATGCACGACGGCGAAGTGGCGGACGTCTCGCGCATCGAGCGTAATGCCCCGACCATCACCGAGATCGCCGACCGCGGCGGCAAGGTGATCCTGCTCTCGCACTACGGCCGGCCGAAAGGCCGCGATCCGAAGGAATCGCTCAGGCCCGTGGTTGCCGCGGTTGCGCGCATCATCGGACGGCCGATCGCCTTCACCGACGATTGCATCGGCGAGGTCGCCGAACAGGCGGTCGCGCGCATGAAGCCGGGCGAGATTCTCTGCCTGGAGAACACCCGCTTCTACAAGGGCGAAGAAAAGAACGATCCCGCCCTTGCGGCCGCTCTTGCGAAGCTCGGCGACATCTATGTGGACGATGCGTTTTCGGTTGCGCACCGCGCGCACGCTTCCGTCGAGGCGATCGCGCATCTTCTCCCCGCTTATGCCGGCCGCGCCATGCAGAAAGAATTGGCGGCGCTGCAGAAAGCTTTGCACACGCCGCAGCGCCCGGTCGCGGCCGTTGTCGGCGGCGCCAAGGTTTCCACCAAGCTCGATCTCCTCGGCAATCTCCTTAATCACGTCGATACGCTGATCATCGGCGGCGGCATGGCCAACACCTTCCTTGCCGCGCAGGGCAAGGCGGTCGGCAAGTCGCTGTGCGAGAACGACCTCGTGCAGACCGCGCGCGACATCCTCGCCAAGGCGAAGTCGCTCAAGCGCGAGATCGTGCTGCCGGTCGACGTGGTGGTGGCGCAGACCTTCGCCGCGCACGCGCCCTCGCGCGTCGTGTCCGTCGACGAGGTCGGCGAAAACGACATGATCCTCGATATCGGCCCGCGCACCGTCGAGTATGTCATCTCGGTGCTGGCCCGCATCAAGACGCTCGTCTGGAACGGCCCGTTCGGCGCCTTCGAGATGGAACCGTTCGACAACGGCACCGTCGAAGTCGCGGAAGCGGCCGCCGAACTGACCGCCGGTGGCAAGCTTGTCAGCATCGCCGGCGGCGGCGACACCATGGCGGCGCTCAACTTAGCCGGCGTCACCGGCCGCTTCACCTATGTTTCGACCGCGGGCGGCGCCTTCCTCGAATGGCTCGAGGGCAAGGTGCTGCCGGGCGTCGAGGTTCTCAAAGCTACCCCCACTCCCGCCACGGCCGGCAGTTCGGCATAATGAGCCGGCTGTTGATCCGCACTTCGAGGAACGCGCCATGAATCTCACGGAACTCAACAAAGTCGCCGAGGCCATGGTCGCTCCGGGCCGCGGCATCCTGGCCGCCGATGAATCGAGCGGCACGATCAAAAAGCGTTTCGACGCCATCGGCGTGGATTCGACGCCGACCAGCCGGCGCGACTATCGCGAGCTTCTGTTCCGCAGCGCCGAAGCGATGTCGAAGCATATTTCCGGCGTCATTCTCTATGACGAGACGATCCGGCAAGAGGCTTCGGACGGCACGCCGCTGGTCAAGATCATCGAGAAAGCGGGATCTCTGCCGGGCATCAAGGTCGACACGGGCACCAAGCCCCTGCCCTTCTGCCCGGGCGAGGTCATCACCGAGGGCCTCGACGGCCTGCGCGAGCGGCTCGTCGAATATCGGGAGCTCGGCGCGAAGTTCGCCAAGTGGCGCGCGGTGATCGACATCGGCGCCGGCATCCCGAGCTACAACGGCATCATGACCAACGCCAATGCGCTCGCACGCTATGCGGCGCTCTGCCAGGAACAAGACATCGTTCCGATCGTCGAGCCGGAAGTGCTGATGGACGGCGATCACGATGCCGACCGCTGCGCCGCCATCACCGAGTGGGTGCTCAAGACGGTGTTCGAGCAGCTTTACTATCAGCGCATCGCGCTCGAAGGCATGGTGCTCAAGCCCAACATGATCGTGCCCGGCAAGAAGTCGGCCAAGCGCGCGTCAGTGGAAGACGTGGCAGAGAAGACGGTGCGCGTGCTCAAGTCCTGCGTGCCGGCGTCCGTTCCGGGCATCGCGTTCTTGTCCGGCGGTCAGTCGGACGAGGAAGCGACCGCGCACCTCGACGCCATCAACAAGCTCGGCCCGCTGCCCTGGCGCGTGACCTTCTCGTACGGCCGCGCGCTGCAGGCCGCGCCGCAAAAGACCTGGTCGGGCAAGGCCGAAAACGTCGCCGCCGCGCAGCGCGCCTTCGGCCACCGCGCCAAAATGAACGGCCTCGCCGCGCTCGGCCAATGGAAGGCCGACCTCGAGCGCAAAGCAGCGTGATACTTTTCCGCTCATTTCCGCGAAAGCGGGAATCCAGATCGGGCTTCAAACGGAAGCAACTGGGTCCCCGCTTTCGCGGGGACGAGCGGTATTCACCTTCGATCCGCGTGGTCCAATGACGACGAGCACCCCACGCCTCTATCTCGTCACGCCACCACTCGGCGACCCGGCGTCCTTCCTGCGCGATGTCGGCCCGGCCTTGGAGGCGGGCGATATCGCCGCCCTGCTCCTTCGCCTTGAACCTGCCGACGAACGCGCGCTGCTCAACCGAGCCAAATCGGTCGCTGCCGTGGTGCAACGCCGCGATGTCGCGCTTCTGCTCGACGGCCGTCCCGAGCTCGCCGCGCGCGCCGGAGCCGACGGCGCGCATCTTTCCGGCATTGAAGCCCTCACCGCGGCGATCGGCGCGCTCAAGCCCGACCGCATTGCCGGCGCCGGCGGCCTGCGCAGCCGCCACGACGCCATGCTGGCCGGCGAGGCCGGCGCCGATTACGTGATGTTCGGCGATCCCGACCGGCGCGGCGGCCGCCCGCCCTTGGAGGCGATCACCGAACGGCTGACCTGGTGGTCGGATCTGGTCGAAATCCCTTGCGTCGGCTATGCCGGAAGCCGCGACGAAATTGCCCCGCTGGCGCAGGCCGGCGCCGATTTCATTGCGCTCGGCGAATGGCTATGGATGCAAGACGAGAAGCCCGCCGCCGGCGTCACGGCCGCCACCGCGCTGCTCGCTGATCCAGCCTCGCACGGCTGATTGGACAACTGAGATGCCGAGGCACGTATCCGCTCATTCGCGCGACAGCGGGAATCCAGCCTCTGGGGCCCCGCCGGAGTTTACCCCCGACAGCGATCGGGGGCGGGGACGAGCGGGCATAGTTGGCGTCGGCGCCGCGACAATCTTCTTCGCGGCATCGCTACCGCTGCTTTCGCTCCGCCCCGCCGCCGCGGCCGAGCCCGACCTCGCCTTCGGCGCGTTTCAGACCGGCCACTACCTCACCGCCTTCGGGATTGCGACCAATCGCGTCGAGCTGAGAAAAGACCCGAAGTCGATGACGCTGCTGGGCGAGCTTTATGCCGGCGGGCTCGGCGTGCCGCAGAACGACGCCAAGGCCGTCGAATGGTACAAGCTTGCCGCCGACCGCGGCGACCGCGAGGCGATGTTCGCGCTCGCCATGTTCCGCCTGCAGGGCCGCGGCGGCCCGCGCGACCGCGACGCCGGCGCCAAATGGCTTGCGGCCGCCGCCAAGCTCGGCCATCCGCTCGCGGCTTACGATCTTGCGCTGCTCTACATTGAAGGCCAATTGTTTCCGCAGGATTTCACCCGCGCCGCCGAACTGCTGCGCGCCGCGGCGCAAGCCGGCCTTCCGGAAGCGCAATATGCGCTCGGCACGCTCTACAAGCAGGGCCGCGGCGTCGCCAAGGATATGAAAGAAGCGGCGCGGCTGTTGGGATTGGCGGCGATTGCCGACAACAGCGACGCGCAGGTCGAATACGGCATCGCCTTGTTTAACGGCGACGGCGTGCCGAAGAACGAACAAGCGGCGGCGGTCATCTTCCGTCAGGCGGCTCTGCACGGCAATCCGGTGGCGCAAGATCGGCTCGCGCGCATCCTCGCCGAAGGCCGCGGCGCGCCGAAAAATCCGGTCGAGGCCACCAAGTGGCACCTGATTTCCAAGGCGCGCGGCGAAACCAACCTCACGCTCGACGACTTTGTGAACAAACTCGACCCGGCCACCCGCACCGCCGGCGAAAAAGCCGCCCAGCCCTTCATCGATGCGCTGAAGGAGCCGAAGGGGTGAGGCAAGTCGGATCTTCTTTGGCAGCCGGCTGAGAAAGCCGCCGCCGCATTTTGCGATAGTTTCAGGCCCTACAACTCGTCGAGCAACGCCTTCGCCACTTTCAGATCGCGCGTGTCGAACCCTTCATTAAACCACCCATACACAGGAGCGAGGAGGTCGCGGGCTTGCTTCGGTTTGCCCTGCGAGCGCCAGAGCCGCGCGAGGCTCGTTGCGGCGCGGAGTTCCCAGGACTTGGCTTTTTGCCGACGTGCTACCGTTAGGGCGCGCTCGAAATACGTTTCAGCCCTGGCGGTAACCTGATTGGGTGTTTGGAGAACAATTTCGCCCGCGATGCGATTGACCTCAGCCTCATACCACCTTTCTTTTGTTGCTTGGATGGTCGCCAGTGCCTCACCAATGGAATGCCAGGCATGATCAAACTGGCCCGATCCGGCATGGGCATTCGCCAAAATTGCCAATCGCATCGGCAACAGCATCGTCGCTCCTGTTGCACGCCACGCCGTCAGTCCTGAGCTGATCATTTCGACGGTGTTGGCCGCTTTCCCGTCGAGGGCGACCACAAAATCCTTGTTCATCGCGCCAAAGACCTTCCACAAATTCGCGCCCTTGTCTTCGGCGAGTGCGGCAAGCTCATCCAATTGGGCGATTGCTACCGCGTAATGCCCGCAGTGGATGTACGTTGTCGATGTAAGGGCAAGCGCAGGCATCAACGTAGCGGCCTGTCCCATCTCTCGTGCTTCTTTAACGGCAAGTTCGGCGTCCGCGAGCGCAGCTTCAGGATAGCCAAGGGGCCATAGAGTGCGCGAGCGATAGAATAAAGCAGCCACTCGCGCGTCTTGGCCAAATCGTGTTGCTAGTGCGCGATGCTTGGCAGGATTGTAAAGTTCAATCGCTCGGTTGAGATGAACTTGCGCATCCCCGAACTGACCCGCGTACAGCAGAGATGTGCCCATCAAGCGGTGCCCCGTCATGAGTGGCCCCGTTGCACCTTGCCTCTCGGCGCGGTCGAGGAACTGCGCCGCAAGTGCGAGCATCGCGTCACCGTTGAAGGCGACATAGTTCACGACCCAGAACCCGTAGAGGACGGAGAAAGAGAGCAGTGGGTCCTGAAGGGGCTCGCCGAGCGCGTCAGCAGTTTCGATCAGAAGACGCGCCCTCTCGACCGCCGCCTTCGTTTCCGGCGCCGCATCCCCTTTGACGTGCATGAGCGGATTTATCAGGGCGACTTGCAGCTCGATCTGCTCACGGCGCAGCGTCGGTGTCGGCGACAGGCGCTCAATCTGGGCGAGCGCTCGGGTGAACTGCTCGACGGCTTCAATAAGCGCGGAGCGGCTAATCGACCGCTGTCCCGCTTTGCCCCATTGGCGCGCGGCGTTGCCGATGAGCCCGGCTTCGGTGCTGTGACGAGCCAACAGCTCCGGCTGCTTCTCGGCGATGTCCACGAATTGGCTTTCCAGAGTCTGAGCTATGCGGGCGTGCAGTTCACGGCTTGGTTCGCGCAGTAACGTGCTGTAAGCCGCGTCCTGTACAAGCGCGTGCTTGAACAAATAGGTCGCGTGCGGAGCGACACCCTCCCTGAAGAGCAAGCCTGCCTCAATGAGCTGGTCGAGCGCAGATCTAAGTTCCGGTTCCGGTTTTTGGGCTACCGCGGCCAATAGAGCATGACCAAACTCTCGCCCTATGACGGCTCCAATCTGCGCCACCTTTTTGGCCGGACCCAGCCGATCAAGTCGCGCCATCAGTGAGGCTTGGAGGCTTGCTGGTACCGCAACAGGCTGGGACGGAATTGCCGTCACCGATTGTTCGGCAGCGTCTTCTTCGCCTGCCTCTAGCGCCGCCTTGGTCATTTCCTCGATGAACAATGGGATCCCGTCGGTGCGCTCGATAATGTCCTGCTTGACGCTTTCTGCGACCGACCTATTGCCGGTGACGCTGTCGATCATGGCGGCGATTTCGGGCTTACCGAGCCGATTGAGAGTCATCACCGTGACGTGAGGTCGTCCAACCCACCGCGCCTCGCCCTCCGGGCGGTAGGTAACTATCAGCAGCACTGGCAGCGTCTTTATCCGGTCCACGGCTCTATCGAGCACTTCAAGGCTCGTGGGGTCGACCCACTGCAGGTCCTCGAAAATCATCAGCACCGGATTGGAGCGTGAGAGCGCCTCTAGTTGAGCAGTTAAGGCCTCCAAAGTTTTCCGCCGACGCTGCAAGGGGGCCAGGCTGAGCGTCGGATAACGACCATCGTTCGGAAGCGACAGCATCTCGGCAAAGTGCGCCGAGTCTTGCGGCAACGTAAAACTCTGTCTCAGTAAGGTGTCGAGCTTATCGAGCTTCGCCTTCGGTGAAGTTTCGTGCGCTAATCCGGCTGCGCGTTCCATCTGACGAATGATTGGGAAGAACGCGCTACTCGTGTGCTGAGGCGAACAGAAATAGCGCAGGCGCGTGTGCGGCTCTGAAGTCAGCCGTTGCAGCAGAGCTATTGCTAATCGAGATTTGCCGATCCCGGCTTCGCCCGAAAGCAGCACGACTTGGCCTTCATTGCTCTTGGCTTGCGACCAGCGCCGTAGCAGGAATTCGAGTTCTTCGTCGCGCCCAACCAATTCAGTCAGGGCACTCTTGTGAAAAGCCTCGAAGCGGCTCTCCACCATCGCTGGGCGCAGCGCCGCAAAAGCCCGCACTGGCCCCGAGATACCTTTGAGGTCCTTTGGTCCAAGGTCCTCAAGCTCGAACAGATTGCCGAGCAGTTTGCGGGTGCCTTCT
>DATMQV010000308.1:0-5305 GCA_035566615.1 Xanthobacteraceae bacterium | reverse complement strand
GGATCGACTTTCGCGTCGGTCTCATAGACGATGCCGAGCGGCGCCTCGCCGCGAGCGACCAGGACCAGCGCCGCGCGCACGTTTTCGGCCATCGCTATTTTTGATTCGACGCTCGACCAGATGCCGAGCTTCTCCAGGGCCACTTTGGCATAGAGGCCAGCCGGGACCGCACGCACGTCGCCGGTCGCGATGCGTCCGGAGCCGGCGAGCGCGGCAAGATCGAAACCGGGCGCGATGGTCACGCTGCCGATCTTGGAGTCTTTCGGCACAATCAGCACCAGGCGATTGCCGAGGAGGTCTTTGCGTGTGCCGTTTTTGATGAGATTGTGTTTGATCCCGTAGTCCATCCAGTCAATGTCGGCCGACAGAAAGACGTCGGCGGGCGCGCCCTGTTCGATTTGCTTCATCAACGACGAGCTTGCCGCGTAGCTGGCAACGATTTTAATCCCGCTCTGCTTGGTGAACAGACTATCAACCTCGTCAAGCGCATTTTTCAACGAAGCGGCCGCGAAGACGGTGATCGATTTCTCCTGCGCCACGGCTGGCGATAAGCCGGCTACCGCTATGGCCACGGCAAAAGCGGTCAGGAAATGTCTTCTCTCAAACACGATAGTCCTCCAAAAGCATGGCTGTTCGTCGTTCGCCGGGAAAAACTGCGAACTGATCGACACGGTCGCCTTGGGGAACCATCGTTCCAGGCGGATGCGGCAAGCGCTCAGCAAGCCGCATTTCGCTTTGTTCAGATTAGCAGCCGTCCGATGCCGTGGCAAAGCGGCCGCGACCCGCTATCATCCGCGAGCGGGTAGGATGACTTTTCTTTGAATCTTCATTCTACCCTGGCGTTGTATTTGAGCGTGATCTTTTCCGAAAATCGGTCTCCACTTTTCGGGATCGTGCTCTAGGGGGGAGCGAAGGATGGCGCAGCCGGAGCCGATCGAAGGTGAGTACGACTATATCGTTGTCGGAGCGGGCTCGGCCGGCTGCCTGCTGGCTAACCGGCTTTCTGCCGATTCCGACAGGCGCGTGCTCGTGCTCGAGGCCGGCGGATACGACAATTGGATATGGTTCCATATACCGGTTGGTTACCTATTCGCCATCGGCAATCCGCGCTCGGATTGGTGTTTCAAGACCGAAGCCGAAGAGGGGCTCAACGGCAGAAGCCTGAGCTATCCGCGCGGCAAGGCGATCGGCGGGTCGTCGGCGATCAACGCGATGATCTATATGCGCGGCCAGGCCGCGGACTACGATCATTGGCGCCAGCTCGGACTCGCCGGCTGGAGCTGGGACGACGTGCTGCCCTTCTTCAAGAAGCACGAGAACAACTTTCTCGGCGAGAGCGAATTGCACGGCGTCGGCGGAGAACTGCGGATCGAAGCGCCGCGCGTGCACTGGGACTTGCTCGACGCGTTCCGCGCCGCCGCCGAACAGGCCGGCATCAAATCGGTTGCCGATTTCAACACCGGCGATAACGAGGGCTGCTGCGCGTTTCACGTCAATCAGAGACGCGGGCGGCGCTGGTCGGCCGCCACCGCCTTTCTCAAGCCGGTGCTTCATCGCGGCAATCTCCGGCTCGAGACCAAGTGTCTGGTGGAGGGCATTGTGCTCGACGGTCGCCGCGCCGTCGGAGTGCGTTGGCGGCAAGGCGGGCAAGCACGCACGGCGCGCTGCCGCGGCGAAATCGTTCTCGCTGCCGGTGCGATCGGTTCGCCGCAACTCCTGCTGTTATCGGGCATCGGCCCGGCGCAGCATTTGCAGGATCACAGCATCGCCGTCGTTGCCGACCGGCCGGGCGTCGGCGGCAATCTCCAGGATCACCTGCAGCTTCGGCTGATCTACAAGGTCGAGGGCATCGCGACACTGAACGAGCGCTATCACGCTCCGCTCGGTTCGGTCGGCATGCTTGCTGAATATTTGCTGTTCCGGCGTGGCCCGATGACCATGGCGCCGTCACAACTCGGGCTCTTCACCCGCTCCGACGCCGGGGAGGAGCGCGCCAATCTGCAATATCACATCCAGCCTTTGTCGCTTGATCGCTTCGGCGAGCCGTTGCATCGGTTTCCCGCCTTCACCGCGAGCGTCGCCAATCTGCGCCCGACGAGCCGCGGCCATGTGCGGCTGCGCGGTCGCGATCCTGCGGCCGCTCCCGCGATCAAGCCGAATTATTTGTCGACCGATGAGGACCGCCGCATCGCGGCCAAAGCCATCCGGTTGACACGGCATATCGTCGGCCAGCCGGCGCTCGCGCCGTATCATCCTGCCGAATATCTGCCTGGCGACCGGGTGCGCGACGACGACGAGCAGGCTTTGGAGAAGGCTGCGGGCGATATCGGGACGACGATCTTTCATCCGGTCGGTACGGCGAAAATGGGTCTTGCCAGCGATCCGCTGATGGTGGTCGATGAGCGCTTGCGTGTGGCCGGCGTCGAGCGGTTGCGGGTCGTCGATGCTTCCGTCATGCCGACCATCACGTCCGGCAATACCAATGCGCCGACCATGATGATCGCCGAGAAGGGTGCCGCCATGCTGCGCGCCGACGCCAAATGACTTGGCTCATGAAAGGACTTATCTCATGAAAGGACTTGGCTCATGAACATCGCCGCGCGGGCGCATGCGATCATCATCGATCCGCCTGCGGAATGGGCGAAAATCGACGGCGAGCCGGGCGATGTCGTCCAGTTACTCACCAGCTATGTGGCGCCACTCGCCGCCATTCCGGCCCTGTCCGGGTTCATTGGCGCTTGCCTCGTCGGCGCGGTCGTGCCGGGTGTCGGCACGGTGCGGGCGTCCATCCTGCAAGGGTTCTTTGGCGCGGCGTTCGGTTACGTGGCCGCCTGCGCGACCGTGCTCGTGCTTGGGCTCGTGATCGATCTGCTCGCCCCGGTATTCGGCAGCCGGCGCAGCTTTGAGCGCGCGTTCAAGCTCGCAGTCTATTCGTATACGCCATTCTGGCTCGCGGGAATCTTTTTGCTCGCGCCGGGCTTGCGCTTCCTGATCGTGCTGAGCTTCTACGGCATCTATCTGTTATGGAAAGGCTTCCCGCGCCTGATGGAGACGCCGCGAGCGAGGGTTCCTGCCTTTACGGCGGTGATCGTCGGCTGCGCCGGCGCGCTGACGCTGATCTTCGCCGCCGCGCAGCACGCGCTGTTTGGTCTGACGGTGCTTTGACGGTTGCCGGTGTGCCAATCGCGCTCAGGGTCCTTACGGCGCCATCAGGACTTGGCGGCAGGCGGGCGGCAACTTTGCCAGCGTAAGCCCGAGCCCCGGCTTCGCCGGCTCGGTGGACGGCGGCGGCGGATGCAACATTGCGTCCGTGAACCACGGATCGAGATCGTGACCGCATCCTTCGCCCGATTCCGGCGGTGGCTGCGCCTCGCATTGCGGACTGTCCGGCGGACAGAATATCCGGATGTGAAAATGATAGTCGTGCCCGCGCCACGGCCGCACCTTGGCGAGCCAGGCGCGATCCGAACCAGCCTCGCGGCAGAGCGCCTTCTTGATCGCCGCGTTGACGAAGATGCGCTCGACCGCCGGATCCTCGGCGGCGACGCGGATCAGCTCGGTGTGGGCGTGCGTCCAGACGTTCGGGTCGACGTCGCGTCGGTCGTCCCTCACCGCCATGGTGGCCGACATGAATTCGCGCTCTTCGCGGGAAAGCTTGCGATCGGGCATCGGAGTGAGCCAAATGTCCGCATCGAGTCCGACCTGATGGCTGGTATGGCCGGTTAACATCGGGCCGCCGCGCGGTTGCGACATATCGCCGACCAGGAGGCCGTTCCATCCGACTTTCTTGGCTTTGTCCGCCAGTCGCTCGAGAAATGCGACCAACTTGGGATGGCCCCAATTGCGATTACGTGACAGCCGCATGACCTGCCAGGTCGCGCCATTGATCGGCAGTGCGACGGCGCCCGCCAGGCAACCGCGGGAATAGAAGCCGATGGAACGCGGCGTCGCCGGGTCGGGCGTGGTTTTGCGCCCGAACAATTCCCGCGCCGGCGTCGACGAACCGGGATGTTCCAGCGGCGGCAAGGTCTTGTCCTCGACCGTGCCGGGATCTTGCGCCAGGGCAGAGCCCATGGCGGCTAGAAATAAAAAGACGGTCAAGCGAGCGAGCGCAGGCATCATAAACGCTCCGCAATGTTTCGGGGTGCGGAAGCTTTCCGCCGAAACGCGACGACACGCGCCCGGCGGCGATACGCTGCCGCGAGTCGGTCGTGCTGTCCAGACGTGAACAAGTCGCAGGCTTGTGGAACAGCCTCCTCGTCGAGCGCCAGCAGCCGCTGTTCGGTTTCGGCATGCACCTCGACTGCGCCGTCATGGAGGATGTGGGCGACGGCGACGCCGCGCTCGGCGAGGCTGCGCGCCACCAAGAGACAGCGATGACAATCGAGCGGTTCGCGCTCGGCGCACATCAGACAAACGCGCGACCGCGCCGCGACTCCAAGCAGCCGATCCAGGCCGGCAACATATTCGGGCTGGATCGCCATAGCCTCGTAATCGGCCGCGCCATCGCGATAGAGCGTGTCGCGGCGGGGCCGACCGCCGAGCGCTTCGCCCATTGCGATGTAACCGATGCCGGCGGCCGACAGCGCCGCCGCAAGCGGCTTTTGCGAAAACCAAGGGCAGAAACGCGAGTGCGGCGTACTGCGCACGTCGGCGACCGCATTCGCTCCGGCGCCCTGCAGCAACGCCAGAAAGTGTTCGGCCGGAATGTTTGAATGACCGATGCTCAAGAGATCGTGTGGCGGCATGTTGGTTTACGTTTCCTGGATCGCCGCCCGCAAAGCCAGCGAAACAAGCGTTCAAGTGATTAAGGTTTAGTCGCACGCGCGCTTTACACTATCCAGTGTGTCGCCGTAATGTTCAACCTCTGCTAGGGCTGAGGTTCTCCATGCGCCGCATCGTGTTCGCGGCTTTGTGTGCCGCGCTACCCTTCGTTGCTTTGTCGAGTGACGCAGAAGCAAATATACTGGTGCGTGTCGATCGCGCGACGCAGACCATGGATGTCAGCGTCGACGGCGCCTCTCTCTATCGCTGGCCGGTATCGACCGGCAGGCGCGGTTTTGGCACCCCGGCCGGCACTTTCCGTCCGCAGCGGATGGCGGCGCGCTGGTTCTCGACGGTCTACTACAACGCGCCGATGCCGCACGCGATCTTCTTTCATGGCGGCTTCGCCATTCACGGCAGCTACGATATTGCGCGGCTAGGCGGACCCGCATCGCATGGCTGCATCCGCCTGCATCCAAGCGCTGCGGCCACATTGTTCGGTCTCGTGCAGCGCGAAGGCGCGCACAACACCACCATTGTG
>DATMQV010000307.1:0-11622 GCA_035566615.1 Xanthobacteraceae bacterium | reverse complement strand
GGGCACGACGTGATCGTCGCCGAGGCGACCGGCGGCATCGGCAACGGCGTGTCGTCGCGCAATAGCGAAGTCGTTCACGCCGGCATCTATTATCCGACCGCCTCGCTGCGCGCCCGCCATTGCGTGCGCGGGCGGCGCATGTTGTACGAATTCTGCGCCTCGCATGGCGTCGCCACCAACAAATCCGGCAAGCTGATCGTCGCGACCGACCAGGCCGAACTCGCCAAGGTCGAGACGCTGTTGGCGCAAGGGCTGACAAACGGAGTCGAAGGCCTGGAGATGATCGGCGGCAATGCCGCGCGTGCGCTCGAGCCGGAGCTTGCCTGCATCGGCGCATTGTCGTCGTCTGAATCCGGCATTATCGACAGCAACGGCTACATGCTGGCGCTGTGGGGCGACTTGGAAGATCACGGCGGCGGCATCGCCTTCGAAACGCCGGTCGAGCGTTTGTCCTATGTCGCGCCGCATTGGTGTGTGCAATTCGGCGGCCGTGACGCCGGTTCCGCAGCATTCGACTCGGTGGTGAATTCGGCCGGGCTTGGCGCACAGGCGCTGGCGCGCAAGATCGAGGATTACCCGGCTGAGAAAGTGCCGCCGCTCGTGCTCGCCAAAGGCAATTATTTCGCCTTCGCCGGACGGCCGGTCTTCTCGCGGCTGATCTATCCGACGCCGGTCGATGGCGGGCTTGGCGTGCATGTGACGCTCGACCTTGCCGGCCGCATGCGCTTCGGCCCGGACGTCGAATGGATCGATCACGAGAGCTACACCGTCGATCCACGCCGCTCGGATTCCTTTTATCAGCGCATTCGCAGCTACTGGCCCGGTTTGCCCGATGGATCGCTGATGCCGGACTATTGCGGCATCCGGCCGAAGCTGACCGGTCCGGGCGAGAAGCCGGCCGACTTTATGATCGCCGCCGAACAGGCGCACGGCATGCCCCGGCTGGTCAATTTGTTCGGCATTGAATCGCCGGGGCTCACCTCGTCGCTGTCGCTGGCAGAGGACGTCGTCGGCTATCTCGAGGGGTGAGTGACTGAACCACCGCCCCGTCATTCCGGGGCCGACCGAAGGTCGGAGCCCGGAATCCATAACCACAGAACTTGCACAACGTGCACCGGAGCTTGTTCTGAAAGAACCGTGGTTATGGATTCCGGACTTGGCGCTTCGCGCCAATCCGGAATGACGATCTAAAAATATCTGAGCCACACATAAATCTGGCAGATGGCGATCGAGACGAGCGTCAGCGGCGCGCCGTAGATGAGATAGCGCATGAAGCCGAAGCGGATGCCGTTGCGCCCGGCAATGCCGGCGACCGCCAAATTCGCCGACGCTCCGGTCAGCGTGCCGTTGCCGCCGAGGCAGGCCCCAAGCGAGAGCGACCACCACAAAGGCTCGATCGCGTTCGGCCCGCCAAAAGCAGGCGCCATGCCTTTGATCAGCGGAATCATGGTGGCGACGAACGGGATGTTGTCGATGACCGCGGACAGGATCGCCGAGATCCACAGAATGATCGTCGCCGCCACCACCAGATTGCCGCCCGTCAGCGCCACGAGCTTGCCGCCCACTAGCGTCAGAAAGCCGCTCGCCTCGACCGCGTGCACCGCCACGAACAAGCCGATGAAAAAGAAGATCGTCGCCCATTCGATCTCGGCGAAGGTCGCATGCACGTGATCCGCCTGCCGGCTGCCGCGCTGCTGCAAATTGTCGAGCAGCATGAGCACGGCGGCGCCGGCGACCGCGATGGTCGCAGGCTCGAGATGCAGCGGGCCCGAGAAGACGAACGCGGCCAGCACCGCCGCGAGCACCGCGACCGAGCGGCGTAACAGCACCCAATCGGTCACCATGCCGGGCGCATTCATGCCCATGACCAAGACGCGGCGCTCCGCGCTCGCCTGCAACGAACGCCTCCAGATCAGGTGGACAAGCGTCGCCTGCACGGCCATCACCAACAGCGCCGCCGGCGCGACATTGGCGAGGAAGGCGTTGAAGTCGAGGCCCGCCTGCGTGCCGATCAGGATATTGGGCGGGTCGCCGATCAGGGTCGCGGTGCCGCCGACATTGGCGGCGAACACCTCGGCGAACAGAAACGGAAAGGGCGGCAGCTCCAGCTCCTCGGCGATTACCAGCGTGACCGGCACCATGAGAAGAACGGTGCTGACATTGTTGAGCACCGCCGAGAGAACGGCCGTGGCAAGCTGCAGCATGAGCAGAATGCCCGCCGGGTTCGCCCGCACCCGCTGCGCCGACATGATTGCGAGGTATTGGAACAGCCCCGAGCGGCGTGAGATCGAGACCAGGATCATCATGCCGGCCAAGAGGCCGATCGTATTCCAATCGACACCCCTGATCGCCTCGCCTTGGTCGAGCAAGCCGATGATGACGATCACCACCGCGGCGACGAGCGCAACGATCGCATGATTGAACGGGCCGGCGATGATGAAGGCATAAGTGACGGCAAGCACCGCCAGCGACGCCCACATCGGGTTGAGCCCGAAAAGGAGATGCGGCGCCACGGACTGATTCATGCGGCGCACTTTGCCATGAAGTTCCCCGGCTTGTATTGTCCCGCACCATGAAAGCCGCCCGACACCATGCCGGGCTTGCCGGGAGGAATTTTTGTTCGACATCGAAGCCATCGCGGTCGTGCCGGACAAATAGTTTCTGTCGCTCGTCCCCGCGAAAGCGGGGACCCAGGCTGGATTCCCGCTTGCGCGGGAATGAGCGTGACATTGCGGCTTCAATGGCCGTCCACTCTAGAAGGAGTGCCATGCCCCGGCTGAAGGACAAAGTCGTACTGGTGACCGGCGCCGCGGGCGCCATCGGCGCAGCCATTGCGCAGACGATCGAGGCCGAGGGCGGCACGGCGATCGGGAGCGATCTTGCCGGCCGCGGCAACGTCCGCCACGCGCTCGATGTCACCGCGGAAAGCGATTGGAACCGCGTGACGGCTGTGATCGCCGAAACGAGCGGGCGCCTCGACGGCCTGGTGAACGCCGCAGGCATCGTCGCCATCGGCACGGTCGAGGACACCGATTTCACCACCTGGCGGCGGGTGATGGCGATCAATCTCGACGGCACGTTTCTCGGCTGCAAATACGCGCTGCCGCTGCTCAAGCGCAGCGGCGGCTCGATCGTCAACATTTCGTCCGTCTCCGGTCTGGTCGGCGGCCACAATCTCGCGGCCTACAACGCGTCGAAGGGCGGCGTGCGGCTTCTGACCAAATCAGTGGCGCTCTTCGGCGCCCGCCTCAAGCCACCGGTGCGCTGCAATTCCGTGCATCCAGCCTTCATCGAAGGCCCGATGGCGGCAGGCATGATCGCGCAATTCCGCGATCCGGCGCGCGCACGCGAAAAGCTCGCCGCGTCCGTTCCGCTCGGCCGCTTCGGCACACCGGCGGAAGTTGCCGAGCTCTGCGTTTATTTGCTCTCCGAGGAGTCCGCGTTCGTCACCGGCGCCGAGTTCGTGCTGGATGGCGGGCTGACGGCGCAGTGACTCACCTCACGTACGGTTTTCGTCATTGCGGGGAGCGATAGCGACGAAGCAATCCAGATTCTGCGCAAGCCATCTGGATTGCTTCGCTGACGCTCGCAATGACGCGAGCGGCCTCGTTCTCGCGACACGTCGTGCCAACGCCGCGTTCGCCTCACTGCCCGCTTTCGTCGACCGCAACCGTCGGCCAGACGTCAGGTGCGGTGGTGCCGCCGCTGCCTAGTGAGCGTTGCACCATGATCATGTCGGCCCATTGGCCGAATTTGTAGGCGACAAACGGAAGGTAACCGACCTGCCGAAAGCCGCAGGCGATGTGCGGGCCGATCGAGGGCGCATTGGCGGCATCGATATAGCCGATCATCTGCCGGAAACCTGCGGCGGCGCAGGCGTCGATCAAGGCCGGCAGCAGCGCGCGGCCGATGCCGGCGTGCAGATGATCGGGATGCACATAGATCGAGTGTTTCACCGCGTAGCGATACGCCGGCCGTTTGCGGAACAGTACCGCGTAAGCATACGCCACCACCACCCCGCCGCGATCGGCGACCAGATGCGGCAAGCGATGCTTGCGCATGTTGCGGCGCCGCCGCTTGATGTCGTCGGGCTGCAAGGTTTCCGGATCGTGCGCGAACGCAGGCTCGACGCCGCGCACGATGTGGCGGCGGTAGATGTCGAGCATCGCATTGACGTCATCGTCACGCGACGGACGGACGACCATCGGCGCGGCCTCGGCCGTGAGCGAATTCGTGGACGCGGAATTCGAAACGGTGGAGTCCGACATCATCGATCAGTCACGCACGACATAAGTATAGAACCGCACCGCGCCCGCCTCATCCCGCTCGCGATAAATCCCCTGCACTTCGGTGTCGAAACCGGGAAAGAGATTGCTGCTGCGCTCGAACACCTTCAGGTAATCGACCATCGGGCGTGCGCGTTCGCTCAAGCGCTCGCCCGGCACGATGGTGGCGATGCCGGGAGGATAAACCACAAACAGCGTGGCGGCGACGCGCCCTTCGATCTCGTCGATCGGCAGATAATCGACATTGTTACGTTTGAGCTGGCGTCCCGCTTCGTGCGGCGTCATCACCGGCTCCGGCAGATGCGCGGCGGTAAACTGCGCCTTCTGCAGCGCGCTGACATTGGCCGCGCGGAAGAAATCATGCATCTCCCGGCAGAGATCGCGCAGCCGCAAGCCGCGATAGCGCTTCGGATTGGCGGCGACAAAGCGCGGGATGACGTTGTCAAGGAGCGCATTATCGTCGTGCAGGCGCTTGAAACCGACGAGCGCGCTCACCAGCGTTCCGGCCTTGCTCGCCTCCACGCCGGGCGTGAGCAGAAAGAGCAGAGAATTGAGATCGAATTTCTCCGCCACGACGCGGTTCTCGCGCAGATGTTGCGCGACCACCGGCGCCGGAATGCCGTGCGCCTCGTATTCACCCGTGCGGCGGTCGAAACCGGGCGTGAGTAGCGTGAGCTTGTTCGGGTCGGTGATGGCAAAACCCGGCACGACGCTTTTGAAGCCGTGCCACGCGGCGCCCGGCGCCAGCTCCCAGAAATGCGCGTGGCTCGCCAGCGCATCCGTGGCGACGCTTTCCCACGGCACCTCATGCACGCCGCCGCCGTCGGCGGCGTCCGGCAGGCGCACGACATCCGGCACGAACGGATCGAAAAACCAGCGGCGCGCCGGGTCCTGCTCGCGGCGCTCGAACTCGTTGGGCACCGCGCGGAGCTTCTTGCGCAGCTCGATGCCGAGCCGGATGGTGTCGTCCCACAACACCTCGCCGGAGCGGCCTTTCATCATCTGCGCGCCGACATCGAGCGACGCGAACAACGGATAGAACGGCGAGGTCGAGGCGTGCTGCAGGAAGCTTTCGTTGAAGCGGCGATGTTCGACCCGGCGGCGCTGGCCACGAATATGCCTGTCCTTCAGATGGATCTGCGAGGCTTGCGAGAAGCTCGCGAGCTGCTTGTGAGTGGATTGCGTGGCGATGATGCCGGGCGCGTTTTCGTCGAGGTGGCGCAGACCCATGGCGAAGCGGCCGGCGTAGATCGGGTGAAACTTCATGAAGCCGGCCCAGGCTTCGTCGAACAAGATGTAATCGCAGAGAGGCCCGATGCGCGCGAGGATTTCCTGCGCGCTGTAGATCGTGCCGTCATAGGTGCATTGCTCGATAACGGCGGCGCGGAACGGCCGCTCGCGCTGCCAAGCGTCCTTGTCGGTGACGAGAGGATTGTTGTGGATGGCCTCGCGGATTTTGGTCGCGTCGAGTGAGGCTGCTTCCATCGGGCCGATCAAGCCGTGGGCGTTGCGGTCGGCCGGCAGATAAACCGGAATGCCGCCGGCAAGGAGCAGCGCGCCGTGATGCGCGGCCTTGTGATTGTTGCGGTCGAATAAGACGAGATCGCCGTCGGCGATCAGCGCGGAGAGCGCGATCTTGTTGGAGGCCGACGTGCCGTTGAGCACGAAGTAGGTCTTTTCCGCACCGAAGATCGCCGCTGCTTCCTTTTGCGCGGCAAGCGCGGGGCCTTCGTGGGTCAGCAGGTCGCCAAGCTCGGTGATCGAGTTGTCGAGGTCGTCGCGAAAGATCGCCTCGCCCAGATGCTCCATGAAGATGCGGCCGATCGGGCTGCGGCTATAAAAGATGCCGCCGTTGTGCCCTGGGCAGGTCCAGAGCTGGTTACCTTGCTCGGCATAGTCGACCAGCGCGCCGAAGAACGGCGTCTTCAGCGTTTCGGCATATTGGGTGAGGCGGCTGACCAGATTGCGGGCGATGAATTCCGGCGTCTCTTCCGCAAGAAACACATAGCCGTCAATGAAGTCGAGCACCTCGACCGGAACGTCCTCGAAGCGCTTCCTTCGCACCAGAAGGACGATCGGCATTTCCAGCCCGCGCCGGCGCATGAGATTGATGAGGGATGCGGCCTTGCCCTCCAGCCCTTTCTTGCCCCAGTCGACCACGAGGCAGCCGATGGCGGCGTCGGTCTGCACGGCCATTTCGGCGTCCTCGATACGCGGCGCGCGGATGACCTGAAAGCCCATCCGCTGGATGGCGGCGATGATTTCGGCGACGCGCATCCCTTCAAGGTCTTCAGCCTCGAAGGTCGGCGCGGAAAACAGAAACGTGAAGCGCTGGACGAAATTCATTGGATGAGGTTCGCAGGCCAGACCGGTGTATGGGCGGAAGAATCCCCACTACTTGTCATTTTAGATGAAGCTCGTGTGACAGGCCGGCTGGTTCGTCGTTACCGCACAGGTTTGCGCGCGAAGCGGGGCAATGTGGGATCGGGGGGCGCCGGCCTTTACCTGCGGCGTAATCGATTCCGGCATGCGCTTCGGCCACCCTGATGCCGCCCAACGATCATGCAGGAGCCGACCATGACCCAGCCACAAATGAAGCAATCGCTCATGACCCCAGCCCCGAACGCCGGAATGTTGGTGGGTGGCGCACCGTTGGGGAACCAACCGGGAAGCGGCGATGCGCGCAAAGTCAGCCGCGCGACTTTGGGGCCGGGCTCGACCGTGACGGCGGCCGACGGCACGACGCTGTTCGTCAAGGATTGGCGCGGAGACGCACGCGACGGCAGACCGGTGGTGTTTCTCGCAAGCCTCGGCGCGCCGTCCGACATGTGGGACTATCAGATGCTGTTTCTCAACCTCAAAGGCCATCGCTGCGCGGCCTATGACCGGCGCGGCCATGGGCGTTCGAGCGTGCCGGCCGGCGGCTACGACTACGACAATTTAGCCGACGATCTGCATGCGGTACTGGAAGCGCTCGACGTGCGCGACGCGGTGCTGGTCGGTCATTCGATGGCGAGCGGCGAGCTGGTGCGCTACCTGACGCGCCACGGCGGCGCCAGCGTGCGCAAGCTCGTGTTCGTATCGCCCTACGCAACGCCGTCAAGCCTGAAAACCGCCGACAATGCTGACGGCGTGACGCGCGAAGAACTCGACTATTTTCTCAACCACGTGATCCTCGCCGACTATCAGCGCTGGATCGAGGAGAACAAGGCGCCGTTCTTTGTCGAGGACACGCCGGCAACGAGCCGCGATTGGATCATCCAGATGATGCTCAAGACCTCGCTCAAAGCGACCTACGAATGCACGCGGGCGATGGGCGCGGCGGATTTCCGGGCCGAGATGGCGCGCATCATCCTGCCGGCGCTGGTCATCCATGGCGACAAGGACGCATCCGCGCCGCTCGAACGCGGCCGGCGGACGGCGGCTGCGCTCGCGAACAGCGAGCTGCGGGTCTACGAGGGCGCGCCGCACGGGCTATTCATGACCCACCGGGAGCGGCTGAACGCCGATCTGCTGGACTTCATCGCGGAGTAGCGGTGGCGTCCAGCATCGACCGGCAAAGCCGCTTAGCCAAATTGCCAGTCGGACTTGCCAGCTAATCTTGCAAGATAGACTTGCAAGTTTAACTGCCATTCGCTACGATCGTTCGCATGTCGCGAAGAACTCTCGACGCCCACATTGCCGATCTTGTTCACGCCATTGGGCTTTTGGTGCGCCGCGTGCGTGCGGCGGCGGCCGCGCACGAGCTTTCCTGGAGCGAAGCCGTGGTCATGGGGCGCCTCGCCCAGGACGGCCCGGCAACGACCGCCGATCTCGCGCGCGCCGAGGCCGTCAGACCGCAATCGATGGGCGCCACCATCGCTGCGCTCGAGGAAAGGGGCCTGGTCGAGCGCAAACCGCATCCGACCGACGGCCGCCAAGTGAATATCGTGCTCACCGCGAAGGGCGCCGCGGTGCGCAAAAGCAGCAAGGACGCAAAGCTCACGTGGCTCGCCCAAGCCATCGCTGGACTTGATGAAAAGGACCGGGAGACGCTGTTCACGGCCGGCGAGATCATCAAGCGTCTGGTGGAAAAGTGACGGCCAGCGAAGGGTCTAGGCGTGGCCGCTCACCCTTCGGCTTCACATTCATCGCGCCACTCGCGCTCGGCGCAACGCTCAACCCGATCAATTCGACCATGCTGTCGACGGCGCTGGTGCCGATTGCAGAGAGCCTGCACGCCGACATTGCCGAAACCGGATGGCTGATCGCCGTGCTTTACCTGACCACCGCGGTCGCGCAGCCGAGCCTGGGCCGCCTGGTCGATCTGCTGGGTCCGCGCCGCGTTTATCTCGGATCGCTCTTTCTGGTCGCGGCGGCGGGCATCTTCGGCCAATGGGCCTCATCGCTCGCCGGACTCGTAGCGGTGCGGGTCCTGCTTGGCGTCGGCACGTCGGGCGCCTATCCGGCGGCGATGCGGATTTTTCGCGAGCGCGCCGACGCGACCGCATCCGAGCCGCCGCGCTTCGCCATGGCCGTTCTGACGCTCGCCGCGCTATCGACGACAGCGGTCGGCCCGGTGATCGGCGGCGTACTCACCAGCGCCTTCGGCTGGCAGTCGATCTTCACCGTCAACGTGCCGCTCGCGCTCCTTGCCGTGCTGCTGATCCTTCTTTGGACGCCGCGCGATCGAATGCCGGCAGGCGGCTTCGCCCGGCTGATCGAGGACATCGATCTTGTCGGCGTCGCGCTGTTCGCGGCTTTCCTGCTGAGCCTGATGACCTTCCTGATGAAGCTCAAGAGCGGGCCGCTTTGGCTCGCTTTGGCGGGCGCCGTCGTCTTTAGCGTGGCGCTGGTCGTTCACTCGCGGCGGCGGGGACAGCCCTTCATCGACGTGCGGATGCTGGCGCGCAACCGGCCGCTCACCATGACCTATCTGCGCGCCGCTGCGATCTCGATGATCGTGTTCAGCGTCTATTACGGTTTCGCCCAATGGCTGCAGAGCGCGGCCGGTTTCTCGAGCGCCGCGGCCGGACTGGTGACGCTGCCGATGTCGCTTCTGGCCGCCGGCTCGTCGCTGACGGGCGTGCGCACCAAAGGCCTGCGCACGCCTTTCCTCATCAGCACCGGCGCCGCGCTCGCCGGCTGCGTCGGTCTCTTGTTCGTGGACAGCGCAAGCCCGGTCTGGGTCGTCGTCGCGGCGATCACGCTCTTCGGCCTGCCGCTCGGCGCGTTCAGCACCGCGACGCAGGCCGCCGTCTATCTGCAGGCTCCGGCCGAGGAAATCGGCACCGCTGCAGGACTGCAACGAACCGCGCAATATATCGGAGCCATCGCCGCCGCGAGCCTGCTCGCGTCGATCTACGGGCAGCACGCGAGCGATCATGGCCTGCACAGCCTCGCCGCCGTGACCGGCGCGCTCGGCGCCATCCTTTTCGTCGTCACCCTGTTCGACCGCACCATCCCGCGCGTGATCTCGACGCCCGCCGCCGCAAAAGGCGACGCCCCTGCCCCGCACATGAAGGAAACAAACATGCCGCTCACCAAACTCGACGACAGCTCCGCTTTGGTCGTGATCGATCTGCAAAAAGGCATTGTCGGGTTGCCGTGCGCACACCCCGCGGACGAGATCGTCGGACGCGCCGCGAGGCTCGCGAGCGCTTTCCGCGGGCGCGGCCTGCCGGTGGTCTTGGTCAATGTGGCCGGTCGCGCGCCCGGCCGCACCGATGTGAAGTTCAACTTCACCCCGCCGGCTGATTGGACGGAGCTCGTTCCCGAACTCGACCGCCAGCCGAGCGACTATACCGTGACCAAGCAGCAGATCGGCGCCTTCTACGGCACCGCGCTCGAACAGATCCTGCGCCGGCACGGCGTGACCCAGGTCGTTTTGGCCGGCGTGGCAACCAGCAGCGGCGTCGAAGCGACGGCGCGCAACGCCTACGACCACGGCTACAACGTTACGCTGGTCGTGGACGCGATAACCGACCTCTCCGCCGATGCGCATCGCCACAGCGTCGAGGCGATCTTTCCCCGGCTCGGCGAGACGGCGACGACCGAGGATGTGATCCGCTCATTGACGGAGCGGACGCACTGACGAGCCCAGCGCTGCTACCGGCGCGCAACGACAACGAGGAGCAGGCCGGCGACCGCAATAGCGGCGCCGTAATAGATCCAGCGGCTCTGGCTGATCATGAAGCTCTCGGCCGGGTACGGGAAATAGCCCGAACCCTGCCCCATGAAGACGAGGCCGGCGAGCAGAAGAATGATCCCGATGACGGTCAGCAGGGTGCGCATTTTTCCACGACCGCTCAGTTGAGAGTGAGACTGCCCTTCGCTTTATTCTGCCCCGCGAAGCGGGGAAGAGGGCATAGGCGGCTCCGGTCGCCGTACTTCAAGAACGCGACGCGAAAGCGTCGCTACGGCACTTGCGCGGTGGAAGGGGCGTCGGCCAAGAAGCTGCCTTTATGACCACATGCCCCTCCACCGCCCTTCGGGCGGTCGCCCTCCCCCGTTCCGTTTCACTTCGCAGGGGCGATATCAGTCAGCAAAATCCTTTACGTCCACAGCGCGGCGCTGAAACGGGTATTTGAGCCGCGATACGGCGTCGCTTCGCCCTGGGTGGCGACCTCGGCGAAAAGCACGACGAGCGTCGGGCAATCCATCGGCATCGCGTGGTTGGAATAGACCATGCGGGTATGGCGGCCGCGCGGACCGAATACCTCGTTGACGACATGCGAGGCGCCGTCGAGCACGCTCGGTTGCTCGGTGAAGCCCGGCGCGCAGCCGAGCGTGCCTTCGAGCCGCACGATCTGCCGCACGCGATCGAGGCTGCCGAGCACCTTCCTGATCTGCGAAATGGCGTTGAGCGCGCTCAAGCGGAACGCCTGATAGCCTTGCTCGATCGACAATTCCGCGCCGATCTTGCCCTTGAACTTCAAGTCGCCGGCAATCCACGGCAATTGCCCCGACGTCATCAACAGGTTTCCGGTGACGATGGCCGGCGCGTAGTCGCCAACGGCCGGCGCCGCCGGGGGCAATTGGATACCGAGCGCACGCAGGCGTTCTTCGGGCGAGGAATTGTCGAGGGTGTCCGTTGCCGGAGCTTGCATGGTTTCCTCCCTGGCTTCCTGTGAGCGTGTCGGCCTGCAAACGCTTATCGGCTAACAGCCACAGGGTGGCTGAAGCCTATTCCGCCACCCCACGCCAAGGGAAGATGCCGCAGGTTAGAGATCAGGCGCCGTGCCGGCGTTGGCGCAACCGCAGCACCACGAGGTATGCGATCTGCGCGCCCACGATCAGCGAAGCGACGGCCGGCACGAGCAGGTACGGGAGCTGATCGAGCGGCCGATGCATGACG
>DATMQV010000306.1:0-13980 GCA_035566615.1 Xanthobacteraceae bacterium | reverse complement strand
AGCATCGTCACCGGCCGCTCGCCGGCGGTCGAATGTTTCACGATGCCGCCGTTCGACTGCATGATCAGGAAGGGAATATTGCCGGAGGTCGAGCGGATCTTGTCGGCGGCGCGCTGCAGATAAGTGCGGCAATAGGGCTTCACCAGCACGTCGATCAGCGTCGTCATCGCGCGCTCGTATTCGCGGTATTCCGGCAGCACCACCGACGACAGCGAGACGAAGATATCCGGGAAGTGTTTGGCGATAAGTTCGCCGACCCGCTTCTCGTGTGCGTCATTGGCGTACGCGTGCAGCAGGCAGACGGCGACGCAGCGCACGCCGTCTTCCACCAGCTCCTGCACGCCCGCGAGGACGGCGGCTTCGTCAAGCGCCTCGAGCTCGCTGCCGTCGAAACGCAGCCGGCCGGGCACTTCGCGAACAAGGTGCAGCGGCACAAGCCGGCGCGGCTTCACCCAGAAGAAGGAATTGCCGTAGCCGTCCGGCACCGACTGGCGGGCGATTTCGATCAGATGGCGGAAACCCTTGGTGACCAGGAGGCCCAGGCCGTCGAACTTGTGCTCCAGCACCGCATTGGTCGCGACCGTCGAGCCGTGCAGCAGCATGTGCACGTCGGTGGGCTCGCCGCCGGCGGCCTTGAGAACTTTGCGCACGCCCTCGACCAAGCCGACGCTCGGATCCTCCGGCGTGGACGGCGTCTTGGTGGCGGTGATGTCGCCGGTGTCCTCGTCAATGGCGACAATGTCGGTGAAGGTGCCGCCGGTATCGATCGCGATTCTCAGGCCCATCTGAATATCCATTATACGGATATAATATCCGGATATTGCATATTGGACGCAAACGCAGTTCGGCCGCAAGTCTTTCTGTGGAGCGTGATCTTTCGGAAAACCGGTTTCCGCTTTTCCGGATCATGCCCTCCTCAGCGCCGCTCCTCGCGAATGTGCGGTTGCCCGAGCGCAGCCGGTTCATTCGAGCGTCCGAACTTCGTCACCGCCGCCCAGACCATCACCGCGATGGTGGCGAGATACGGCGTCATCAGCAGAAAGTATTGCGGCAACTGAATCCCGGCGGCGGCGATGCGCGGAATGAGCGCCTCGATGCCGCCGAACAGCAAAGCTCCGAACAAAGCCCGCCAGGGCTGCCAGCGCGCGAAGATCACAAGCGCTATCGCGATCCAGCCGCGGCCGCCGCTGATACCGGGAACCCACAGCTTCACGTCGACGACCGACAGATAGCCGCCGGCGAGCCCGATCAGCGCCGAGCCGGCGACGACCGCGCCGAGCCGGTACAGCGACACACTGACGCCGGAGGCATCCGCGGCTTCGGGATTTTCGCCGACCGAGCGCAGTCGCAAGCCGAGCATCGATCGAGTCAAGACATAGTTGACCAGAAAAAAGATCGGGATCGTGAGATAGACAACGACGTCCTGGGTGAACAGAATTTTGCCGACGATCGGGATTTCCGACAGCGGCCAGATGGCGACCGCGTGCATGCCGGTGATCGCGCGATTGGTCCAGCCGCCAAACGTGCCGACAAGGCTGGTCAGCCCGTGGCAAAAGAACACAACGGCAAGACCTGCGATCACCTGATTGACCCGCAGGAACACGACGAGAAACGCGAACAACAGCGAGACGACCGCGGCCGCGAGCATCGCGACCAGAAGGGCGATGCCAGGATAGCCGCCAAGTTCGAGCTCGGCCGCGACGCCGGCCAGCGCACCGACCAGCATGAAGCCTTCGGCTCCAAGCGACAGCACGCCCGCCCGCTCGCTGACGATCAGCCCGAGCGCGGCAAGCGCATAAGGCGCCGCGAAGCTCGGCGTTCCAGCCAACCAATTGACGGTGAAATGCAGCACGCGCTCTCTCTGTGTCTAACGTGTCCAGTCTGTCCAGAGTGGGATGACGTTTCTGCGAATCGTCATCCCGCTCTAACACGTCGTTTCAGTATGGCCTTTTCGGAGAACCGGCTTCTACTTTTCCGGATCATGCTCTAACGCACCCAATGCACGCGGTGCCGCATCAGAAATTCCGATTCGGAGAACCGGCTTCTACTTTTCCGGATCATGCTCTAACGCACCCAATGCACGCGGTGCCGCATCAGAAATTCCGACGCGGCGACGCTGATGACGATGATCGCCTGGATCAGTTGAACCATGGCGAACGGTATCTGATAGAAAACCTGCAGGCTGCGGCCTGAGACGAACAACACCGCGACCAAGACCGCCACCACCATGGCGGCGATCGGATTGTTGCGCGCCAGGAAGGCGATCAGTATTCCGGAAAATCCGTAGCCTTCGAAATAGGACTGGGTGAGCCGGCCTTCCTGGGCGGCAGCGATCACGAATCCGGCGAGCGCGGACAATGCGCCTGAGAACAGCGCAGATACCAGCGTCACAAGCCCGATCGGCACGCCGACGGCGAGCGCCATGCGGTCGTTGTCATGGACGAATTTGGTGTAGAAGCCGAACCGCGTGAACATAACGAGCCAGCCGCTCAGCGCGGTGAAGATCAAAGCCAGCACCAGCGCGCTGCTGATGCCGAAGCCGAGTTCAGGCAGCCGCTCGAAGGCGCGGAATTGCGGTGAGTGCGGGAAGTTATCCTTCGGGTCGAGCCAAGCGCCGTAGAGGAGGTGAAGCAAAAAATTGAACGCAACGTAGTTGAGCAGCAGTGTCACGATGATCTCGTTGACGCGCCAGCGCACGCGCAGCCAGAGCGGAACGATGATCCAGGCCATGCCGGCGAGCGCGGCAAACAGCATCATCAAGGGAAGCCGCAGCACGGGTGGCCCGATGTCGTAGAACGACACTGCGGTGGCGGCGATGCCGCCCCAGATCATTTGGCCTTCGATGCCGAGATTCCAGAAACGCACGCGGAAAGCGAGCGCTGCGCTGACGCCGACAAAGATCAGCGGCGCCGCCTGAAACAGGATCGAATGCAGATTCTCCGGGTCGCTGAAATTCTCGACGATGAACTCGTCGAACAAGGCCGAAGGCTTCACGCCGGCCGCGATCAGCAACGCCGCGGAAATGCCGAGCCCGACGACAAGCGCACAAGCCAGGATCAGCGCCTGAAGCCATGACGACATATGCTGGCGGAGCTCGAGATTGAGCCTTCCGAGCCGCCAGCCGTGGCTGGTCCGCTTCATAAGCGGCGCCTGGGTGCTGGTTGCGGCCGAGACGGTGTTGTTAAGCATGATGCACCATGACCCGGCCGACAGCCTGGCGATCTGCCGGCGCCTCGAACTCGGCGGCGATCCGGCCGCGCGTCATGACACCGATGCGATCGGAGAGATTGAGCACCTCGTCGAGGTCATCGCTGATCAGCAGGATGGCGGCGCCGCCGGCGCGCGCCTTGAGCAGGCGCTCATGCACCGCCGCGCAGGCGCGCACGTCGAGACCGCGGCTTGGGCTGTGCGCCACGATGACTTTCGGGTTACGGGTGAATTCGCGCGCGATGATCAGCTTTTGCGCGTTGCCGCCGGACAGCAGAGCCGCGCGCTGCCGCAAGGCGCGAACGCCCTGCACATCGAACTCGCCGACCGCTTCGGCGGTCGCCTCGCGCATGGCCGATCCATTAGTGCGCAACCACGAGCCGTAGGTGCCCTCGTTGATATGGCCGACACAGAAATTGTCGACCACCGACAGGCCGCCGGCGATGCCGTAGCCGAAACGGTCGGCGGGAATGCAGGCGATGCCGAGATCGCGCAAGCGTTCAGGAGATGCGCCGGTTGCATCTCCGGCGCCTTCGATCTCGATCGATCCGGCAAGCGGCGCGCGTACGCCGGTGAGCGCTTCCACGAGCTCGGTCTGGCCGTTGCCGCCGACGCCCGCGATGCCGTAGATCTCGCCGGCACGGACATAAAAGCTCGCGTCGTTGACGGTGACGTGTCCGTCGGCGCGCGTCGCCTGCAAGCTTTTCACCGTGAGGCGCGGCTCGCCGGGCGGCGACGAGGCGCGGCGCGGCGAAGCAACCGTTGTACCGACCGCAAGCCGCGTCAGTTCCGCTGCGTCCGTGGCGCGCGAATCGAGAAGCGCGACGGCGCGGCCGTTGCGCATCACCGTGACCCGATCGGTGAAAGCGGTCACCTCGCCGAGCTTGTGAGTGACGAGCACGACAGCGGCGCCGCCGGCGGCGAGCGCGCGCACAGTCGTCAACAGCCGCACCGCCTCTTCGTCGGTCAGCACGGCGGTCGGTTCGTCGAGAATAAGAATACGCGCGCCGGCCAGCAGCACCTTGATGATCTCGACGCGCTGGCGCTCGGCGATCGACAATTCGTCGATGCGGCTTCTGGGATCGATTTCGAACCCGAGCTCTGCCGCCTGCTTTTCGATCTGCCGTTCGATCTCGCGCACGCCGGGCGCGAACCGGCCGCGCCAATTGGCGAGCAGCACGTTTTCGACCACGGTGAACGGCCGCACCAGCTTGAATTCCTGATGCACCATGCCGATGCGGCAGGCCGTGGCGTCGCGCGGCCCGCTCAGCACCACCTCTTCGCCGTTGACGAAAATCTGTCCGGCTTCCGGCGTGTAGAGACCGGCCGCCACGTTCATAAGCGACGACTTGCCGGCTCCGTTCTCGCCCAACAGCGCATGGACTTCGCCGGCTCGCGCCTCGAACTCCGCGTCGTCCAGGGCGACGAATCCGTCAAACGATTTCCTGACCCCTACGAGCTTAAGGGCCGCGACCATCACCGCACTCCAGGGAAGGAAAGCGTGGCGCCGTTCCCGGGCGGCGCCACGCTCAAGTTTCAACTTACTTTTTCTGCGTGATCACGCCGGGAATATACCAATCCATCTTCCACAGATCGGCGTCGCTGATGACCTTGCCGGCGGGCACGCGCTCCTTGCCGTCGCGGTCCTTGATCGGACCCGCATAGACATGCAGCTTGCCGTCGATGATCTCCTGGCGGGCGGCCATCACCTTGTCGACGACGTCCTTCGGCACGTCGGCGCTGCAGCAGGCGATATCGGTGCCGCCGTCTTTGATCGAGATGAAGTCGCCATAGGGGCTGGTCACCCAGTTTCCAGCTTGGATCTTTTTGATCTCGGTGATCAGATACTTGTCCCAGACCCAGGCGGACGAGCACAGGGTCGCCTTCGGGGCAAATTCGCGCAGGTCGCGATGGTGCCCGGTGCCGTGGATCTTGCGTTCCTGCGCCACGATCTGCACGGTCGGCGTGTCGACGTGCTGGCCGATGACATCGATGCCCTCGTCGGCGAGCGCCTCGGCGGCGGCGCGTTCCTTGACCGGATCGTTCCAGGCGCCGATGAACACCGCCGTCACGGTCGCCTTGGGATTGAGCTTCTCGGCCCCGAGCTCGTAAGCGTTGACCGTCCAGTTGACGATGCCGAACGGATTGGCGCCGACGAAGCCGAGCTTGCCTGATTTCGAAACGCCGCCGGCAACCATACCGCAGAGATACTGGCTCTCGTAGGTGCGTCCGTAAAACGATTGCAGGTTCGGGCCGTTGGTCGTGCCTGCGGCGTTGAGGAAAGCGACCTCCGGATGCTTGGCGGCGAGTTCCTTGAACGTGTCGGAATAGCCGAAGGCGGTGCCGATGATGATGTTGTAGCCGCGCTGGATGAACTTCTCCGCCGGCGGCGTAATCTGAGCGGCGTCTTCGGCGATGTTTTCCACGTAGGGAATTTGCATCCCGAGGGCCTTTTCCATCTTGACGCGCGCTTCTTCGAAGGCTTGCGTCCAGCCGCCGTCATTCTTTTCCTTGAAGAACAGGAACGCAGCCTTCGGCGGAGCTTTCAGGGTAAATCCTTCGGCCCAGGCTGATCCGGTCGCCAGCAGGGCGGCTGTCCCTGCGACGAGAGCTAATTTACTGAACATCTTTAGTCTCCCTCTGGCTTCTGCCGACGGCCCATTGCCGGCGGCAACTAAGTCACGATTGCAGTACCACCTTTCCCAGCTTCGACTCGGCACGCGCCGATCTCCTACGCATCAATCCTCCCGGGATTAATCCCATTAAAAATATTTCAATCTATTCAAAACGTCCATACCCCCCGGCTGGGTCGGCAGTGCCGGCAACCGGATGCATGACCGCCCGCCTAGAGCATGATCCGGAAAAGTGGATACCGGTTTTCCGATAAGATCATGCTCCATCAAAGATCTAGAGCGCGATGACGGTTCAACCAGAGCCATCGCGCTCTAGACGCCAGCTTGCTCCAGCGCCTCGCTGATCATGCGCGGCGTGAGCGGCACATGGCGTATCTTGATCGGCCCGAGCGGTCGCAGCGCATCTTCGACCCCCGAGGCCACGACGGCGCCGACCGCGATGCAACCTGCTTCGCCGACGCCCTTGACCCCAAGCGGGTTGAGCGGCGACGGCGTTTCCAGATGCAAGATCGATACCGGCGGAATCTCGGTCGCGTACGGCACCAGAAAATCCATCAGGCTCGCGTTGGCGAGATTGCCGTCGGGTTGATATTCGAGTTTTTCGTACAGCGCGCCGCCGATGCCCTGGGCGATGCCGCCGCAGACCTGCCCTTCCACGATCATCGGATTGATCATGTTGCCGCAATCGTGGATGCACACGTATTTCTGGATCTTGACCGTGCACAGTTGCGGATCGACCTCGATGATCGCCGCGTGCACGCCGTAAGCCCAGGTCGATGCCGACGGGCTGTAATACTCGGTCGCTTCGATACCGGGCGCCTGCCCCTCGGCGAGCGGCGGCCCGTCGTGTTTGCTCGCGGGCGCGAATTGCGTCGCCGCTTGCGCGGCTTCATTGAACGCGTAGCGCAGCGGATTGCTCGCGGTCGCGATCGCCGCCAGCGGCACGAAGCGGTTCGAGCCTTTGATCCAGGCGGCGGAGTCGTGCAGATCGATCTCGCCGATGTCGACTTCCAGCATATTGGCGGCGGCTTCCAAAACCTTCTGCCGCACCGTCAGCGCCGCCTTGTGGATGGCGTTGCCGCTCACCACCGCGGCGCGGCTGGCAAACGTGGCGACGCCCCAATCGAAAGCTTTGGTATCGCCTTCGACCACGATCACATCGGCCGGCGAGACGCCGACCTGATCGGCGACGATCTGCGCAAATACGGTGTCGTGGCCCTGGCCTTGGGTCGAAAGCCCGGTGTTGACGTAGACCTTGCCGGTAATCGGATGGATACGGATGTGGCCGCCTTCGTAGGGGCCGAGACCCGTTCCTTCCACATAGCAGGCAAGCCCCAAGCCGAGATATTTGCCTTCGGCTCGGGCTTTCTCCTGCTCGACGCGGAATTTCGGTCCGCCGAGCGCATCGACCGCCATGCCGAGCGCCTTGCCGTATTGGCCGCTGTCGAGCGTCACCTTGAGCCCGTCGGCGAACAGCAATCCTTCGCGCGGGTAGGGGAACTCCTTCTCGGAAATGAAATTGCGGCGGCGGATCTCGAAGCGGTCGATGCCGAGCTCTTCGGCGAGCTGATCCATGGCGCGTTCGATTGCGAAGCAGGCCTGCGGCCGCCCGCAGCCGCGATAGGGTGTCACCTGCACGGTCGGCGTATAGACCGCCTTGAACTCGACCCAGATGTTGGGAATGCGATAGGGCCCGGCGATCGAGGTGGAAGCGACCTGCGCGACCGCGATGCCGTACGGAATGAACGCACCGGTATCGTGCAGGAAGCTGTCACGCAGCCCGATCACTTCGCCGGTCTTGAGCGCCGCAAGCTCGATGGCGTGGATTTGCGTGCGCTCCTGCGAAGAGCCGATGAAATTCTCCCGCCGGTCCTCGATGTATTTCACCGGGCGGCCGAGCTGCATCGCCGCCATCGGCACCAGCAACTCGTCCGGATAGAACAACAGCACCTTCTGGCCGAAGCCGCCGCCAACATCAGGCGCGATCACCCGCACCTTGTCTTCGTCCAGGTTGAAGATCGAGGCGAGGCCGCCGCGCACCGAGATCGGCGCCTGGGTGCCGTCCCAGACGGTGAGCTCCCCGGACACCGCATCCCAACGCGCCGCCACCGCCCGGCATTCCATCGGCGCTGCGGTCGAGCGGTCGACCTGCACTTCGATCTTGGTGAAATGTTCGGCGCGCGCGAAGGCCGCATCCGGATCGCCGGACGTCTGGATGAAATGCGCGGCGAGATTATTGGGCACGTCTCCATGCACGAGCGGCGCGCCGTTCTGCAGCGCGCGTTTCATGTCCATCTCGACCGGAAGATGCTCGTATTCGACCTCGATCAGCGCGGCCGCGTCCTCGGCGGTATAGCGGTCGACTGCAACGACCATCGCGATGGTCTGGCCGACGTAATACACGTTGCCGCGCGCCAGCGGCCGTTGCGTCTTCGGGTTTTTCATCGACGGATGCGGAATGAGCAGCGGCATCGCCATGTCGAGCGGGCCGATATCGTCGCAAGTATAGACCGCGGCGACGCCCGGATAATCTCTGGCGGCGCTGACGTCGATTGTCTTGATCCGCGCACGGGCTATCGGGCTGCGCAGGAAGGCGGCATGCAGCGGATTGGTCAGCGGAATGTCGTCGACAAAGGCGCCTTCGCCGCGCAGCAGCTTCGGATCGATATTGCGTTCAATGCGGGCGCCGAATGTGCGTGTCGACATGGCAGATCCGTCAGGCGCGGCCGAGAAGCTCGGCGGCGCGCCGTACCGCGGCGATGATGTTGATGTAGCCGGTGCAGCGGCACAAATTGCCCGACAGAAGGTCGCGAATGCCGCTCTCGGAAAGGTCGAGCGGCTCGTGCTCCTCGAACCGGCTGAGCACGTTCATCACCATGCCAGGCGTGCAAAAGCCGCACTGCAAGGCGTGACATTCCTTGAATGCTTGCTGGACCGGATGCAGCGTGCCGTTCTCGGCGGCCACGTCCTCGATGGTGCGGATGTTGCAGCCGTTCGCCTGCACCGCGAGCGTGAGGCAGGAGCGGCCGGCCTTGCCGTCGATCTGGACCGTGCAGCAGCCGCAAACGCCGTGTTCGCAGCCGACATGCGTGCCGGTGAGCCCAAGCTCGTGCCGCAGAAAATCGCTCAGCAGCAAGCGCACGCTGACCGTGCGTTTTACCGGGTGCCCGTTGACCGTCAGCGACACCTCGACGCGCGGATCTTCCGAACGTTCGGGAATCGACGGCCGGATCGCCGAGCGCTTCATTGCCGCTTTCCTCCGCGCGCGCGGCTTGCGGCGATCGGCACAAGCCGCTGGATCAGACCACTCAACACGCGCCGCCTGTAAGACATCGAAGTGTTCATATCGTCCATTTGTGTCACCGCATCCGCCGATGCCCGCGCCGCGGCGGCAAGATCGCCGGCTGCAAGAAGGCTGCCATCGAGCGCCGCTTCAGCCGCCTTCAGGCGCACCGGGCGATCGGAAATTCCGCAAGCCGCGAGCCGTATGTTTTGCGCGCGGCCGCTGCCGTCGAGCGAAACCACGCAGCCGACACCGACCAGCGCATAGTCGCCATGCCGTCGCGTCACCTCGTCGAAGGCGAAGCCCGCGCCCTCAGGCAAAACCGGAAGCCGCGCTTCGATGACGATTTCATCCTGGCTGCGGCTGGTGGTGAGGAAAGATTGGAAAAAATCCGCTGCCGCGATGCGGCGCGTTCCCACCGGGCCGGTCGCGACCAAAGTGCCGTCCAAGAGGACAAACAACAGCGGCATCTCGGCCGACGGGTCAGCGTGGCAAAGGCTGCCGACCACGGTGCCGCGATTGCGGATCGGCACGTGCGCGACGTGCTGCATGGTTTCGACGATCAGCGGATTGACCCGCCGTACCCCGGGATCAAGCTCGAGCTCGCGATGCCGCGTCATCGCCTTGATGACGATGGTATCGCCCTCTATGGCGACGCCTTTAAGGCCCTCGACATGCTGGATATCGACCAGCAGAGAAGGTGTGGCAACGCGGAAATTCATTGCCGGGACAAGGCTCTGGCCGCCAGCCAGCACCACCGCGTCGGGGTCGCTTGCGAGGACGGCGACAGCGTCCCGGAGGGTCCGCGGGGCCTCATACCGAAACAGCGGCGGCTTCATTCTACCAGCGGCCCTCACATAACGCGTGTATCCGCGACCCGAATACGATATCTACATAATGGACGGACTGTCAATCAACTCACGCGCCACAGTGGCGTTTGATAGAATGATTGTGCTGCCTGTCGATTGAGCGAGAGTCAGCTGGGAAATTCATCATGTACAGAGGCATGCCTGAGAGATCTCCGCCGCCCACCGCCGTTAAAGCGGCGCGTTCAGGCCGCAAGCAGCGAAAGCCCGCCAAGAACGGCAACGGTTTGGAAGATTTGCGGGGAATGTCGCGGTCGCTGGCGATCATCGAGCACTTGGCGGTGCGGCCCGGGCGCGTGGTCGACGTGACTCAGGAAATGGGGCTGCCGTGGGCGACAGTCCATCGCATCATCACCCAGCTCACCAAAGCCGATTTTCTGCGGCGCGATCCCGAGACCAAACGCTATGAAATCGGCCCGGCGCTGTGGTTTGCCGGCGCCACCTACATGGCCAACCATCGCGTGCTGCGCGCGGCGATCCCCTATTTGCAGAAACCCGAGAAGATCGAGGGCATCGCCGTGCAATTGGCCGAGCGCGTCCGCGATCAGGCGGTGGCGATCTATTCGGCGCAGCCCTATGCAACCGAGATTGCTAAGGCGCAGTACGGTTACCACTTCCCGCTGCATTGCGGCTCAAAAGGGCGCGTGCTGCTCGCTTTTGAAACGCCGGATTTCATCGAGCAATATTTGCGGCGGCCGCTGGAACGGCTTACCGAGCTGACGATCACCGATCCCGAAGTGTTGCGGAAGGATCTGGAACAAATCCGCCAGCGTGGTTATTCGGTCACCATCGCCGACGTTCAGCCGTTCACCGGATCGATGGCGGCGCCCATCCGCGACGTTAGCGGCCGCGTGATCGCCTCGCTGTGCTTTATCGGCCGCAAGACGTTGCTGCAGAACGAGCGCAGGCGCGACGAGTTGCTCGAGCACCTCTTGCACGCCGCGCATCTGGCATCGATGGACCTCGGCTGGCGGCCGGATCCGGTCAACGGACGGAAACCTGTGTCCGCTCAACGCCGCTCCTGATAGGAGCCTTGCAGGTTCTTGAATGTCTCCACCAGGCCGTCGACTGCCGCATCGATGAAGGCGTTGCCGGCTTCGGCGGTGGCCTTGGTCGGATCGCCGAAAATCGCGGCGTGGCCGGCGGCGGGACGCGGGCGGCGCATATAGGTGCGCGTCGGATTGCTGGGTGCGACGAGGTCCCAGCCGACCGGGCCATATTTCGCGCCCGCCAGCTCGGCCATCTTCACGAGGTCCGGGCGCGTCGCGAGCTGGAAAGCCGTTTCCAGTTCGCAACCGTGGCCCATGCCGCCCGGCACCGATTTGCGCATGGCGTGGATCTTGGCCGCCGCCGGCTCCCAATAGCTGACAGCCGAAACGATGAAGTCGTGCTCCTTGTCGAGTTCGTCCACCAGATGCCTGGCAACCTGGTCATTCGCCGTGCCGCTCGGGCGGTTGCCGTTCAGAATGATCAGATGATGGAAGCCCTGCTTGATCAGCGCCGCGCCGATCTCAAAGATCATGGTCTGATACGTCGGAATCGACAGCGAGATCGTGCCGGGAAAGAACTCGAAAGTCTTCGAGATGCCGTAAGCCACCGGCGGCGCCACCACCGCATCGATCCGTTCCGCCAGTCTGAGCGCGATGTGTTCGGCCTGGTGCGTATCGGTGTCGGTCGGCATGTGCGGGCCGTGCGCCTCGGTCGCCCCGGTCGGCAGTATGACCGGTTTGCGCTCGCCGATGATCTTGGCGATCTCCATTTGCGTCATACTCGACATCCGACGTTCCATGACGGTTCCTTCGCGTTCGAGAATTTGCCGATCAGATAGAGTTCTGACAGGCCGATACCGCGAAAGTCCGATTTGAGTCCAGCCCTGCGCACTCCGGTAGCAGGGGTTGGAAATTTCTAGCGGCGCGGAATTTGCAGCGCATGGCGCACGCATCTATCTTCGCCTTCATCTACTCCCGTTGAGGAACGGCGCTGCCGCGCTCTGCCGAGATGAATACTCAAGCGTTCGACATCGCGATCCGCCATGCGCGCCTGCGTGGCTCCGCCGATCGGCATGCCGACATCGGCATTAAGGACGGCCGCATCACCGCAATCGCGGCGCGTCTCGACGGCAGCGGCGCAACCGAAATCGATGCCGGCGGCAATCTGGTGACCGAGAGTTTCGTCAATCCGCATCTGCATCTGTGCAAGGTCTGGACTTTGCCGATGATGGAGGAGGAGGCGCTGCGCGCCTATCAGGGCGAAGGCATGGGCAAGGCGCTCTCGGGCATCGAGCTCGCCAGCAAGATCAAAGAGAAATACGCCGAAGCGTGGATCGCGGAAAACGCCCGCCGCGCGGTTGCGCTCGCGGCGTTGCACGGCAACCTGCACATCCGCGCCTTCGCGGATGTTGACGGCAAGGCGCGGCTCGAAGGCGTCAAGGCGCTCATTCGTGTGCGCGACGAATTCCGCGGCATTGTCGACCTGCAGGTCGTCGCCTTCGCGCAAGACGGCATCGTGCGTGAGCCCGTCGCGGCGGAATTGATGCGCCAAGCCATGGCGCTCGGCGCCGATGTGGTCGGCGGCATTCCGTGGATCGAACTCACCGGCGATGATGTAGCGGCTCACATTCGCACCTGCTTCGATCTGGCGCAGGAATTCAACAAGGACGTATCGATGCTGCTCGACGACGCCGGCGATCCGGGTTTGCGTACGCTCGAAATGATGGCCGTCGAAGCGATCAAGCGCGGCTGGCAGGGAAGAGCGCTCGCGCATCATTGCCGCGCCATGAGCCTTTATCCTGCGCCCTACGTCCAGCGTCTCGCCCGGCTTCTCAACACCGCAAGCGTCGCGGTGGTGACTGATCCGCATACCGGGCCGTTGCATGCGCGCGTCAAGGAATTGCGCGCCGAAGGCGTGCGTGTGTGCCTCGGCCAGGATGATATTTCCGATGCCTTTTACACATTTGGCCGCAACAACATGCTGGAAGTCGCCTTCCTGGCCGCGCACCTTCTCTGGATGATGACGCGGCAGGACGTCGCGGCGCTCTATGACATGATCACGCTCGAGCCGGCCAAGGCCATCAATCTCGAGAAATTTGGCCTCTCGGTCGGCGCGCCCGCAAACCTCGTGGTGCTCGATCAGCCGGACGAGGTCGAGGCGCTCCGCTATCACGGCCCGCCGGCGCATGTGATCAGCCACGGCAAGCGGCTTGATGCGGCGAAAATGCAGGCGATCGTTGCTGCGGGCGCCGGTGCGGCGTGATATGAGCAAAGGAAGCCGAAAACGTGCGGATAGGAGAGAGTTTTATGCGCGCTCACGCTCTTATTGTTGCTGCTGCGCTCGCCCTTTCAGCGGCGGCGGTGCCGGCCTTTGCGCAACAAACCATCAAGATCGGCGAGCTCAATAGCTACAAGAGCCAGCCGGCGTTTCTCGATCCCTATAAGAAGGGCTGGGAAATGGCGGTCGATGAGATCAACGCCGCCGGCGGCGTGCTGGGCAGGAAGCTTGAGATCGTCTCGCGCGACGACGGCGCCAATCCGGGCGACGCGGTGCGGGTCGCCGAGGAACTGACGACCGGCAGCGATCTCAACATTCTCTTCGGCACGTTTCTGTCCAATGTCGGATTGGCGGTCACGGAATTCGCCGGCAAGAAGAAGGTGTTCTTTCTGGCCGCCGAGCCGCTGACCGACAAGATCACCTGGCAGAACGGCAACAAATACACGTTCCGCCTGCGCTCCTCGACCTACATGCAGGTCGCCATGCTGATGCCTGACATCGTGGCGGCGAAAAAGAAGCGCTGGGCCGTGGTCTATCCCAACTTCGAATACGGGCAATCGGCCGTCGCCGCCTTCAAGACGCTGCTCGCGGCCAAGCAGCCGGATGTCGAATTCGTCACCGAGCAGGCCCCTCCCCTCGGCAAGGTCGATGCCGGCGCCGTCGTGCAGGCAATCGACGATGCCAAGCCCGATGCGATCTTCAATGTGCTGTTCGGACCCGATCT
>DATMQV010000305.1:0-3337 GCA_035566615.1 Xanthobacteraceae bacterium | reverse complement strand
ACGTGAGCGTCATCGCCGACGCCACGATGGCGACGCCGCCGCGCACAAACCTCCATGAGGCCGAAGACTTTTCGGCCGGACGATTGGTTAACACCGCACTCTCCCTGCGGGAACGGGCCGACCGATTTCGGTCGTCGCCGGGCCCGTTTTTGGACGTCACGGCGGGTCTTTGGCGGCGATTCCCGCTCTCAGCCCACGCGCGGCGCCTCGGCGGGCTAGGGAGCAAGGCGAGCGCCAGCGGGAACTGACCCGTTCCGGGACAGAGATTATGCGAGCGCGTTAACGATTGCCAGGAGTTCAGAAACTACCAGAAGGCCACGAGCGCGGCCTTGAGCCGTTTCCAAGCCGCCTCGTTGCCGGGCAGTCCGAAGCGGAGCCACTTCGCGTTCTGCGGAAAGGCACGCACCCAAATCCCGGCCTCGCCCAGATGCTGAAAGAGCGCATTCGCGGCCGGCGTTTGCACCAGCCGAAACAGGCTCGTGCCGCCGACAAGCGGCAGCGCCAAATCGGCCAGCATGGCGTCGAGCCTTTGCGTCGACTTGTCGAGCCGCACGCGTGTGCGCTCGATCCAAGGTGTGTCGGCGAGCGCTTGTGCGCCGACGGCGATTGCAGGTCCAGAGACCGCCCAAGGTCCGAGCGCGGCAGCGATTTTCTTACCGAGCGGTGGAGCGGCGAGCGCAAAGCCGAGCCGCAGACCTGCCAGCCCGAAAAATTTGCCGAACGAGCGCAGCACGATGATGTTGCCGCTTGCCACATCCGGCGCCAGGCTTAATCCCGCCGGAGCGACGTCCATGAACGCTTCGTCGATGACGAGCAGACCGCCGCGCCGGCGAAGCTCGGAGGCGAGTGTCAGAAGATCGCTGCGCGCAAATAGCCTGCCGTCGGGATTGTTCGGATTAGCGACGATCACGAGCGCCGCGCCGCCGCAATCATCCAAGCGAGTCAGTGCTTCGACTTTGTGCCCGGCGAGCGCGGCCGCGCGGCCGTGCTCGGCATAGCCCGGCGTCAGAACCGCCGCGCGGCCCGGCGGCACCAGTCGCGCGACGATGGGCAGCACGATCTGGGTGCCCGGGACCGGCACGACGTCAGCCTCGGAAAGGGCGCCGTAGGCATGCGCGGCCGCGCGGCCCAGAACCTGCACATCCGCCGGCGCCGGTAAGCGCGCGAACAATTCCGCCGCAAGGCGCGGCACCGGATACGGATAGGGATTGATCCCGGTCGACAGGTCGATGAAAGGTTCAGGCGCGCCGGGGAAACGGCGCCGGGCAGCGCCGAGATCGCCGCCGTGAAACAGTTCCTGGTCTTCGTCCAACAGCCTTTGGTCCTCGCCGCCGCTCGTGATCATGACCGTCGCGCTTACCTTCATCGCCATGCTGGTCGAGCTTTGCGTCGGCTATCCAGCAACCTTGCATCGCGCCATCGGCCATCCGGTGACCTGGATGGGCCGCCTGATCGCATGGCTCGACCGCGCGCTCAATCGTGAAACCGCAACCCCGCAGGCGCGGCGGGCGGCGGGCGTTGCTGCGGTTCTTATTCTGCTCGCCATCGTTGGCGCGCTTGCATTCCTCGTCCAATCCGCATTGCTGCGTTTGCCGTTCGGCATTTTGGCCGCGGCGCTCGTCGCCAGCACGCTCGTCGCGCAACGAAGCCTGCACCGCCACGTCGCCGACGTCGCGGCCGCGCTCGAAACGGGCGGCGTCGCCGCCGGCCGCCAAGCGGTCGCGCATATCGTCGGCCGCGATACCGAAAAGCTTGACGCCGCCGGCGTCGCGCGCGCGGCGATCGAAAGCCTGGCGGAGAATTTCTCCGACGCGATTGTCGCGCCGGTTTTTTGGATGGCCATCGGCGGGCTCCCCGGTGCCGCACTCTACAAGGCGATCAACACCGCCGACAGCATGATCGGCCACCGCACGCCGCGTCACCAGGCGTTCGGCTGGGCGGCCGCGCGGCTCGACGATCTGGTCAATCTGCCGGCCTCGCGCTTATCCGCGCTTCTCCTGGTTGCGGCGGCAGCATTAAGCGGGAATGGTGCAGGCGCAGCTTGGCGCGCCGTGCGCCGCGACGCGGGAAAACACCGCTCGCCGAACGCGGGCTATCCGGAAGCCGCCATGGCGGGCGCGCTCGGCCTTTCGTTGGCTGGACCGCGCGTCTATGGCGGCGCGCTCGTGGACGACGCCTTTATGGGGGATGGCCGGCGCGAGGCGGAGGCCGCCGATATTCGCCGCGCGCTCGCGCTCTATCGCACTGCCGACGCCGTTCTGATTGTGCTGCTCGGCGTCCTTGTTCTCCCGCTCATCGCGCTAGCTTGAGCAGGCGATCGATATCGAGATGCGTCGCCAGATGCGCGGCGAGCGCATCGAGCGTGCGCTCGACCACATCGTCGTAGCGAATCGTCGCGGTCGCTTTGAAGCGCGCAAGCCACGCCGCGCGCTGGCGGTCGTCGCCGAACAGGCCATGCACATAGGTCCCGATCACGCGGCCATCCGGCGACATGGCGCCCTCCGGCGAACCATCCGCGAGCCGCGCGAACGGCCGCGCGCAGTCGCCTCCGTCCGTCACGCCCATATGCATCTCATAACCGGCGAACGGTGCGCCGTCGTTCGATGTGCCGCGCACCGGCTCAAGACGCTTCTCCGCCGACAGCGTCGTCACGACATCGAGCAGGCCCAATCCGTCCATCGCGGCCGGCGGGCCTTCGACGCCGCCCGGATCGGCAATCGTACGTCCCAGCATCTGATAGCCGCCGCAGAGGCCGAGGATCATACCGCCGCGGCGCCGATGCGCCGCAATGTCGATATCGAAGCCGGCAGCGCGCAAAGCCGCGAGGTCCGCGATGGTTGCTTTCGAGCCGGACAGTACGATGAGATCGGCATCGCCCGGCAGCGCCGCGCCCGGCCGCACCCGGATGAGCTCGGCCTCGGGCTCGGCATCGAGCGGATCGAGATCGTCGAAATTGGCGATATGCGGCAGGATCGGCACCGCGATCCGCACGCGCGCGTTCGCCTTTATGCGCGGGCGCTGCTCGAGCGCCAGCGCATCTTCCGCAGGCAGCAAGCGCGCGTCGGCGAAATGCGGTACGAGCCCAAGCGGCTCCCAGCCGGTTGCCTGCGCGATCTGCGCCATGCCGGATGCGAACAGCGCCGCATCGCCGCGGAATTTGTTGACGATGAAGCCGCGAATAAGCGCCGTGTCCTCCGGCGCCAGCACGGCCTTGGTACCGACCAGGCTCGCGATCACGCCGCCGCGGTCGATATCGCCGATCAGCACGACCGGCACGTCGGCCGCCCGGGCAAATCCCATATTGGCGATATCGTTGGCGCGCAGATTGACTTCGGCC
>DATMQV010000304.1:0-2446 GCA_035566615.1 Xanthobacteraceae bacterium | reverse complement strand
GGCATCGTCGGCATTCGCCCGACGCCCGGCCTTATACCGAGCTATCCGAAACCACTCGCCTGGGACCCCGGCGAGGTCCACGGGCCCCTGGCGCGCGACGCGGAAGACGCAGCCCTGATGCTCGATGCCATGGTCGGCTTCACCCGGATTTCGCCGATTTCGGTGGCGCCGCCCTGGCAAAGCGCGCTGGCCGAGCTTCAACGGCGCGAGGACATCAAGGGGCTGCACATCGCCTATGTGTCCGACATTGCCGGCATCGGCGTGGAAGCGGAGATCGATGCGACTTGCCGCGGCGCCGCAGCCGCACTTAGCAAACTTGGCACGCACGTCGACCACGTCGAATTCGACGCCAGCGCCGGCCGCGCGCCCTATCAGACCTGGCGCGGCTTCTGGATGGTGGGTCGGCAATACGAGCGGCTCGCGCAAATCGACGCCTTCGGTCCCAATCTGAAAGGCAATGTCGAAGCCGGACTGAAACTGACCGCGTCCGATTTTGCCGCCGCCGACGAGACCCGCATGGCCATGTTCGATCGCTTCCATAAGCTGTTCGAGCGCTTCGACGTTCTGCTGACGCCGGCGGCGCCGGTGAAGCCGTACCCTGTCGAGATGAATTTCCCCGACACGATCAACGGCAAGAGCTTCGAAAATTATATCGACTGGATCGCGCCGGCTTATCTGATCACGCTGGTGAGCTTGCCGGCCGCGACCGCGCCCGCCGGCCTGTCGCAGGATGGCTTGCCGATCGGCATGCAGATCGTAGCGCCGCGCTTCGAGGAGCCGCTGATCTTAAGGGTGGCGCGGCTCATTCATCGCGCCAGCAATGTGGGGCGGCCACCGCTGGCGGCGTGACGCTAAAGAAAGAAATATCGCTTTTCCCGGGCGCGGCACGCCACCAAAAGCGCGTTCACGCGCGTCTTGCGCGCGCTATGGTGGTGCGCTGCAGACCCGGGATCGCGAGAAACTCCGGAGTCTGCGACGATCCCGGATCAGCGGCGCACTACTTTCGTGCTGCATCGCATCCGGGAAATGCTCTCGTAGGGAACACATTTTGCATGCCGCGCAGATATAGTTTCAACTCACCTCCAACATGAACTCCGACACCTCACCGGCACTTTGGATCAAGGACCCGCTGGCCATTCTGGCGGACGGCGCCGAGCGCGGCGTCGTGGTGCAGGATGGCCGCATCGTCGAATTGGTCGCGGCCGGCCGCGAACCGCGCGCGCCCGCGGTCAAGACCTTCGATGCCGACGCGCACGTGGTGCTGCCTGGCCTGATCAACACGCATCACCATTTCTATCAGACGCTGACCCGCGCGGTGCCGGCCGCCCTCGACCGCGAATTGTTTCCGTGGCTGCAAGTGCTCTACCCGCTCTGGGCGCGGCTGACGCCGGAGGCGGTCGATCTTTCCTCGACGCTCGCCATGGCCGAGCTGATGCTATCCGGCTGCACGCTCACCACGGATCATCACTACGTCTTTCCCAAGGGCCTCGAGGACGGCATCGACATCCAAGTCGCCGCCGCGAAGCGGCTCGGCTTGCGCGCGCTGCTGACGCGCGGCTCGATGAACCGCTCGCAGCGCGACGGCGGATTGCCGCCGGACAACGTGGTGCAGGACGAGGACACGATCCTGGCCGACTCTGAACGCCTGGTTGCGCGCTATCATCAGGCCGGCGACGGTGCGATAATTCAGATCGCGCTTGCGCCGTGCTCGCCGTTTTCCGTCACCACGTCGCTCATGCGCGCGACCGCCGAACTGGCCGAACGGCTTAATGTGCGGATGCACACGCATCTCGCCGAAACCGAGGACGAGAATCGCTATTGCCTGGAGATCCACCGGTGCCGGCCGCTTGATTATCTGGAGGAGTGCGGCTGGCTGAACGGGCGGACCTGGCTGGCGCATGGCGTGCATTTCAACGCCGACGAGTTCCCGCGCCTCGCCAGCGCCGGAACGGCCGTCACGCATTGCGCCTGCAGCAACCAGACGCTGGCGTCCGGCACTTGCTCGGTCTGCCCGATGGAAGAGGCCGGCGTCGCCGTTGGCCTCGGCGTCGACGGCTCGGCTTCGAACGATTCTTCGAATTTGATGCAGGAGGTGCGCGCTGCGTTCCTGCTCCAGCGGGGCCAATACGGCATCGGCAAGGTCAGTCATCGCGACGCACTGCGCTGGGCGACCAAAGGTTCCGCCGCCTGCACCGGACGCGCCGATGTCGGCGAGATCGCTGTGGGCATGCTGGCCGATCTCGCCCTGTTTAGGCTCGATGAGCTGCGGTTTTCCGGCAGCGGCGATCCACTCGCGGCACTTGTATTGTGCGGCGCCCATCGCGCCGACCGCGTGATGGTCGGGGGCCGCTGGATCGTGGAGAATGGGCAAATTCCCGGCCTCGACGTGGCCGATCTGATCCGGCGGCACTCGGCGGCGGCGCGGAAATTGCAGGCGTGACGCTGA
>DATMQV010000303.1:0-28622 GCA_035566615.1 Xanthobacteraceae bacterium | reverse complement strand
CTTCCACGGTCGACAATGTGAGCGGTGGAAGCTCCGGCTTCAACACCGATGCGTCGCGGTGGGGTGGCGGCGTTCAGCTCGGCTTCGACTACATGCTGCCGTCGCGCCTCGTTCTTGGCGTTGCGGCCGATATATCCTCGGGCGGCACCAAGACGACGACGATCTCAGACCCCTCCGGCATCAGCGCCAGCCAAACAACGATATTCGATAGCGAAACGATACGCGGGCGGTTTGGATATGCCGCCGACAACGTCCTGTTCTATGCGACGGGCGGCTTTGCCTGGTCCAATGCGCAGTTCGTCCGCACGCAATTGACCGGCGCGCTCAACAGCGCGACCGCCGGCACCGACGAGGCCGTCAACAAAGGGCTTATGGGATGGGTCGCGGGCGGCGGTATTGGATACGCCTTCGTGCAGAATTGGAACGTGTTTGCCGAGTATCGCCACACAAGCTTTGGATCATCGAGCTTCTCGCTTCCGTTCTCGCAGTTGACGACAGCGACGACGACGACAGTGACCACGGTCGAATTGGGTATGAATTACAAGTTCAATTCGGGTGGGCAGTTCTCCGGCGTGTCACCGGCGCTGTATCCCACGGGAGAGCCGTCACCGGCGCTGGTCTACAAATCGCCTCCTGCGCAATACGCCTACAACTGGAGCGGCATCTATCTCGGCAGCGACGGCGGCTTTGGCTGGGAAACCGCGAAGGGAACGCTGACAGACGCCACGGGCGCTCCTCTCACGAGCTACAATTACCGTGCGAGCGGTCCGCTCGCCGGGCTGTTTGCCGGCGGCAATTATCAGTTGAATAGGATCCTGCTTGGTGCTGAAGGCGATTGGCAATGGTCCAATCTGGTCGGCAACAATCAGACACTTGCACCGCTCGGAACCGCCGGCGCTTTCCCGGCCGGACCTTTTACGATCTCGACAACGGTGAAGGACTACGCTTCGGTCCGCGGCCGGCTGGGCTTCGCGTTCGATCGCTTCTTGGCATTCGGCACCGCCGGATGGGCATGGGGCAATCCTTCGATCGCTTATGCGCTCGTCGGCGCGGCGCCGTTCGTCAATCAGGGCGGAAGGGCTATGGGCTGGACTGCGGGTGTTGGCGTCGACTACGCCATCACCGAAAGCGTTTTTGCGCGCATCGAATATCGTTACACCAATCTTGCCACTGCGGGCTTTGTGAGTGCGGCAACCAATTCGGCCGACCCAGCCATTCGGGTGCCGGTCAACGATTTGCGCGCCGGTATCGCATACAAGTTCGGCATCCCCGTCGCGGCGAATTTTTGATCGGACTCTCGGCAGTGCTGGCGGAAATACGGGTTCAGATCACGCCCGGCACCCGGGCGCCCGCGCTTTCTTTGTTCATGGACGTGCGCGTAGCGGCGACCAGATCGATGTGCGCCTTGGCTGTGGGATTGCTGGCCAGGAAGCGTTGGAAGTCCGCGGCGCTCAGCACCAGAAGCTGACTGTAACCCAGCGCCACAACATCCGCGGCGCGCGGCAGGCCGCTTAATGGCGCCATTTCGCCGAAGAAGTCGCCGCGCCCAAGGCGGACCGGCTCGTCAGGAAGGATGACCTCCACGGCTCCGGATGAAATGAAGAACACATGCGAGCCGCGTTCTCCGCGCCGGATGATCTTTTCTTCAGGCAGCGCCAGCCGCGGCTTGAACAGGCGCGCCAGTGCTTTGATCTCGGCCGCGCTGAGCCCACGAAACATATCGAAGCGCGTGATGAGGTCTTCGGTTCTCAAGCCGAGATCGAGCCGGACGCGTTCGCTCGCGCTTTGTCGTTCGACTGCGTGTTCGCGTTCGAGCGCGCTATAGAGCTCGCCGCCGATGATGCCGTCCTCCGCCAACTGCCGGATCAACGACACCTCCAGCGCCAGGCCGGTTTGGGTGAGGAAATGCCGCTCGAGTCCTTGCGCATATTCGGGATATTGCAGCCGCAAGGCGTCGATGGCGCGCGCAGTCGCCTCAAGCCGCGCCGTCAGAATTTGCTCCAGGTCGCGCGCGATCGGCTCGCTCACCAGCGACGGCAGCCACTGTCTGTTGTATCGCACAAGCTCCTTGAGCGCGAATTCCCGCACCAGGAGCGTTTCGAACCGAACCGATATCGCTTGCTGAAGCAGACGCTCGATCCCTAGCTGCCGATGAAGAAAATGCGCGAACCGGAAGCCGGATGTATAGGCGAGGAGGCTCGCGGCGCCGCGCGCATAGCCGGCCGCGCCGTCCGTTTTCGCGGCGTCGATGAGAAGGTCCGTCTGCCGCAAAAGGCGTTCAATGGCGGTGCTCGAAACGCTCTGCTGGGCGTGATGGCCCAGGATGATTCTGCGTTCCCGGTTGGTGAGCGCGACCAGGCCGACGGTAATCCGGTCCTGATCCGAGATCATGGCCTCATCTTCGAGACCGTCGGCTTCGCGCCGCGTGGTCAGATCGGCGATGACAGCTTCGGTAGTGGCCGGCGCAAGCTCGAAATCTCGTGACGTTTGTGCAACGGCTCCCCGCACTTCGGCGAGAGCGAGCGCGAGCACTTTGCTGCGCAGCGCCTTGTTGAGCGGGGAGAGCCGGTCGAGCTTGAGCACGCGCATCACCGGCCGCAGAGTGAGCCCGTTGACCAGCAGCGTGAACAGGACAAAGCCGGTTGCGAGAACCGCCACGAGGCTTTGCGTCGAGGCCTCGATGCGCCCGCTTTCCGTGACCGCAAGCGCCAATGCCAGCGTGACGGCGCCGCGCAAGCCACCCCACGTGATTGCCACCTTGTAGGCGGCATCGATGTGCCGGCTCAGCTTGAGAGTGCTCAAGATCGGGAGAATTCCGAACAGCACGATGGCTCGCGCGGCAAATGCGCTCACGATGACCAGCGCCAACAGCCAGAGGTCGTGAATGTTCAGCGTGGACAGCAGCCTGGGCACAAGCAAAGAGGCCATGATGAAGATCAGCGAGTTGGCCCAGAAGCCGATCTGCTCCCAGACCTGCTCCAGATAGTGCCAATTGTCCGGTTTCAGCCGCGCACGCCCGACTGCGCCGGCGGTCAATCCAGCGCTGACGACGGCGACGACGCCGGAGACGTCGAACACCTCTTCGCCCGTGAGATAGACGAGGTACGGCAAAGCGAGCGCAAGCGTGACCTCCGCGAGCTTGGCGCCGCCAAGGAGCGGCACCAGCGCGCCAAATAAACGGCCGCCGACGAAGCCAAGCAGCAGGCCGCCGCCAAAGCTTTCTGCAAAGTGGAGGGCACTTGCCGAAAGACCGGGGTGCACGCCCTCGCTGATGATACGGAGGAGGGTGCTGAAGAGCACGATGGCAGCGGCGTCGTTGAGCAGGCTTTCTCCCTCGACCAGCCGCACGAGCCGCAAGGGCACGCCAAGATCGCGAAAAATGCCGACCACCGCTGCCGGGTCGGTGGTCGCAACGATGGAGCCGAGCAAAAGTGCTACCGTCAGCGGGACGCCACCGACAAATGAGAGCGTGAATCCAATGCCGGCCGCGGACACGAAAACCGCTAGAACCGCAAGCGTCAGAATGGGAGCAACGTCGTCGACGAGCTCACGAACGTCGATCGTCAGGGCGGCATGAAACAGCAGCAACGGCAGGAAGACGACCAGGAACACCGAGGCATTGATTGGAAACTTCACAAGCGGTTCGGCGATGTCGTTAAAGACATCCGTCAGCGGCGTGTAGAGGAGGAAAGAGGCGAGGCTGGCGACCGCCGTTCCAACAATCGCGAGTAGGACGGTGTAGGGTAGATGCAGGCGATCGGCCGCCGGCTGGGCGAAGCTGATGAGCACCAGAAGTCCGGCGACGAGCGCTGTGAGCACCGAGATACTGAGCACGATCGAGAGTTCCGTCGCCTTTCAGGGTCAGCCAGAAATACGTTTGACCCGTCAGCTTCGCCGGGTGGCTTTTCCGATTGAACGCTCCGAATTTTAACGGCTTTCTTTGCACATGTGATTGTGTAACACCACCGTCCTAGCGCATAAGCGGCCAATGTCGCACGTTCACGATCAGCACGACCACCACAATCACGCGCACGGTGTGACGAATTTCGGTGCTGCCTTTGCGATAGCAACCGCGCTCAATCTCGCGCTCGTCGTGGCGCAGATCGTTTACGGGCTTGCGGCCAACTCGGTCGCGCTGCTCGCGGATGCCGGGCACAATTTCGGCGATGCGCTAGGCTTGGTCTTGGCCTGGGGCGCGTATCTCCTGGGCCGCGCCGCGCCGACCGAGCGATTCACTTACGGATTTCGATCGGCCTCGATCCTTTCGGCTCTGATCAATGCCATCCTGCTCCTGGTCGCAACCGGCGCGATTGCATGGGAAGCGATCCTGCGTTTCGGCAATCCGGAGCATACGAACGGACTGACGGTCATGATCGTTGCCGGCGTCGCCATTGTCATCAACGGCTTGTCGGCCTGGCTGTTGATGGCCGGGCGGCGGCACGATCTGAATATCCGAAGCGCCTTTGCTCATTTGGCGGCGGACGCCGCCGTCTCGGCCGGGGTCGTGATTGCCGGCGCCGTGCTGCTCTTGACCGGCTGGACCTGGGTCGATCCGGTCGCAAGCTTGCTCGTCTCCGCAGCGATCGTTTGGGGCACCTGGGGCTTGCTGCGGGAATCGCTGAATATGTCCATGAATGCCGTGCCACAGGGTATCAGCATCGTCGATGTGCGCTGCTATTTGGAGAACCTGCCGGGCGTCGCCAGCCTGCATGATCTGCACGTCTGGGCCATGAGCACGACGGAGACGGCGCTGACCGTTCATCTTGTATGCAACGGCCGGACAGGCGACGGCTTCTTGGTGGACGCCGCCCGCGAGCTCGAGCATCGTTTCGGCATCCATCATGCGACGATTCAGATCGAGGCCGGCGAGCTCGAATGCCGCCTCGCGCCGACGAATGTAGTGTGAGACTACCCGCCGCCGCGCATGCGGGCCAACAGCTCCGCTGTCGGATAGGAATCCGCCGGCAGTCCATATTTCATCTGCATCGCTTTGACCGCCTGCCGCGTTTTCAACCCCGCGAAGCCATCGACCTTGCCGACATCGTAGCCGGCGCGCACCAGCATCCCCTGCATGGCTTTCATGTCTTCGAAGGCGAGTGCCGGCGGCGGACTGCCGTGCCGCAGCGCCGGCGCCCCGGCGATGCGGGTGGCGAGATAGGCCGCTGTGGTCGAATAGACCAGCGAATTATTCCACTGCAGATAGACCTGAAAATTCGGATAGGCGAGGAAGGCCGGACCCAAACGTCCCATCGGCAGCAATAGCGACGCCGGCAGATTGTCGGCCGGAAGCGGCTTGCCATCTGCGAGCGTTACGCCCCAGCCTGCCCATTTGGAACGCGGCAATTGGATCGACAGGTCGGCCTGATCCCAGGGCAGGTTGGCCGGCACGTGCACCTCGGTGACCCAGGGCTCGCCTTTCTTCCAGCCGAGGCCCTTGAGGTAATTTGCGGTGGAGGCGAGTACGTCGGGCGTGCTGTGGATCAGATCGCGCTTGCCGTCGCCGTCATAGTCGACGCCGTATTGATTGTATTCCGACGGCATCATCTGGGTCTGGCCGAGCTCGCCCGCCCATGAGCCGATCATGTCCTCCGGTCTCAGATCGCCGCGCTCGATGAGACGCAGCGCATCGAAGAGCTGCCCGCGAAAGCGATCGCTGCGCCGGCAATCGTACGCGAGCGTGGCTATCGAACTGAGCGAAGAATACTTGCCCATATTGGCGCCGAAGTCGCTTTCCAAGCCCCAGAACGCGACGATGACCGGCGCGGGCACGCCGAATTCCTGCTCGATGCGCGCGAAGGTCGCTGCATTCGTCTTGATCAGCGCCTGGCCGCGCTGAATACGGTAGGCGGCGGCCATGCGGCCGGAGAAATCCAGAAAGGTCTGGGTGAAGACCCGCTGGCCGCGGTCGATATAGACGATCTTCTGGTCGTAGGTGAGATGGGGGGCGGCCGTCGATATCGCGCGCTGGGAAATCTTTTGTGTCAGCGCCTCGCGTTCGAAGACGGCGAGCCAGGCGTCATAGGTGCCGGAGGTATGGCACGGCGCAGCCGAAGCTGCCGCAGCGGACGGCGTCGCGGTTGTGGGCTTGGCCGCCGGCGCGGTTTTCGCAGCCGGCTTGGCGGCCGGCTTCGCGGCTGGATTGGCCGCAGGCGCCGCGGCATCGGATGGGGGCGCCGCATGCACCGCAGTCGCCGCGTACAGAAACGAAAAAAGCAATGCTCCTGCCGTGACGCTCCGCATCTGACGGTCCTCCCATCCTCATGTCACGGCCGGGCTTGGCCCGGCCATTCACGCCGCTTCTCTGGATAACAAGACGTGTGGGCTCGCGACAAGCGTGGGTGCGACGCATACCACGTGCCCCGAGCGGCGAAGCGTTAAATCCGGAATGACAAGGCCATCATTTGATCGCAACGGCGCCCGACTTGAGATACCAGTCGACGATCTCCTCGCCGGTCCAGTAGACGACGCCGTCGAAGCGGCGCGCGTGCTGGTAGATCGCCTCCAGATATTTGATCCGATGCGGCTGGCCGCTGATATAGGGATGGATCGCCAGCGCGATGATCTTGGCGCGGTGCTTGCCTTCGGCATAGAGCCGATCGAACTGATCGATTGCACGCCGCGTCAGATATTCGCTCTCGTGATGCTGGACGATCATCATCGGAATGTCGTTGAGCTCGAGCGTGTAGGGCAAGGTGAGCAGAGGCCCGTTGGCGGTGCGGATGACCGTGGGCTCGTCGTCATAGACCCAGTCGCCGATATATTTGACGCCGGCTTCGGCGAGGATTTCCGGGGTGTCGAGCGTTTCCGTCAGCCCGGGGCCGAGCCAACCGAGCGGACGCTTGCCGCAGAAGCGCTCGAGGATCGCAAGCGAACGCTCGACCATCGCCTTTTGGTCCGGCTCGGCATGGATCGGACCCTGTTCGTAGGAATGGCCCATGAATTCCCAAGCGTCGGCGCGCGCTTGTTCGGCGACGCGCGGATAGTCCTCGCAGACGCGGGCGTTGACCGCGAGTGTCGGGCGAATACGCAAACGCTCGAACAACTCGAAGAAGCGCCACACGCCGACGCGCATGCCGTATTCGTGCCAGCTCCAATTCGGCACGTCGGGAATGTGCGTCTGGCCGGTCGGCGGCGCGAGCACCTGGCGCGCCATCGGCTTGCGGATGTCCCAGACTTCCAGATTGACGATGGTCCAGAATACAAGCCGCGCATTGCCGGGAAGCTTGAGCGGGGGGCGGTCGACAATGGCGGAATAGTCGCACCGCTCCCGCGGCAACATTGCGTTCGGCATGCAGGCTCCTCGTTCCCGGCAGCGATTCCCGTAGTTCGTTTTGCCGCAAGGTCAATCCCCGGAGGGGAAAAATTCTTGCGTGATCACATCCACGTTAGCCGGTTTCGGCTACTTGCAAGCCGGCGACGATGGAACCATCCTCTGGGATGCTGATTACCTTCCTAAGCTTTGAGTCCAGCTATTCCTATCCATTTGGTTTTCCGAGCCTAGCTTATGTCACGTCCTGCCGTTCGCCTGCATGACCCAGCCAAAGGGGAGGGTGCGATTGCCGAGCCGATCGGCGATACGCGCCGTTTCTGGCGCGATGCATTCGTCACGGTTCGCAATGAGACCGAGCGGCGCGCCGCTCCGCTTTCTCCCGAGGACCAGGTGGTGCAGTCGATGCCCGACGCCAGTCCGGCGAAATGGCACCGCGCGCATGTCACCTGGTTCTTCGAGCAGTTTCTGTTGCGTCCGTTCGCGCCGTCTTATCGTTCCTTCGACGAGCGCTTCGCCTATCTATTCAATTCCTACTATGTGGCGGCAGGCCCGCGTCACGCCCGCCCCCAGCGCGGTCTGATCACGCGGCCCGGCGTCGCCGAGACCACGGCCTACCGCGCGCATGTCGATGCGGCGGTGGTGAAACTGATCGAAACGACGCAGGAGCCCGAACGGGTCTTTCCGATCGTCGAGATCGGATTGCATCACGAGCAGCAGCATCAGGAATTGATGCTGACTGACCTTTTGCACGCCTTTGCGCAAAATCCGACACATCCGGTCTACGACCGGCATTGGCGATGGCCGCACGGCAAGCGTGCCAATTCGCCCGAAGACGGGCTGGTCGCCGGCATTCACACGGTCGGCCACGACGGGGCGAGCTTCTCGTTCGACAACGAGCGGCCGTCGCATCAAGTGCTGCTTCAGCCGGTGCGCGTGGCGCGAACACTGGTGACCAACGGCGAATGGCTCGAATTCATGGCAGACGGCGGCTATGCGACGCCGAGCCTTTGGCTCTCGGACGGCTGGGCGACAGTCGAAGCGCAATCCTGGAACGCGCCGGGATATTGGCAGCACGTCGATAGCGCCTGGTTTTCGATGACGCTCGGCGGCTTGCGCGCGATCGATCCTTCACTGCCTGTCTGCCATATCAGCTACTACGAAGCTGATGCGTTTGCGCGCTGGGCCGGCAAGCATTTGCCCAGCGAAGCCGAATGGGAGGTCGCCGCCAGAGCCGAGGCGCTCGACGACGCGTTCGGCGCGGTGTGGCAGTGGACTCGCAGCGCCTATTCGCCCTATCCGGATTATCAGCCGGAGCCCGGCGCACTCGGCGAATACAACGGCAAGTTCATGATCAATCAAATGGTGCTTCGCGGCTCGTCGCTGGCGACACCCGCTGGTCATTCACGCAAAAGCTATCGCAACTTTTTTTATCCGTCGGCGCGCTGGCAATTCAGCGGCTTGCGTTTGGCGGAATTCGAACATTGAGCCCTGTCATGAGCCCCCGATCAGCCCTTCGCGCGCCGCGCCCAACCGAGACGGCGAATGAGTTCGCCGCCGACGTCGTTAGCGGCCTCACCGCCAAGCCGAAATATCTGCGGCCGAAATACTTTTACGATCTGACCGGCTCCGGCCTGTTCGACCGCATCACGACCCTGCCGGAATATTATCCGACGCGCAGCGAGCTCGGCCTCTTGACCAAGCATGCGCCGGAAATCGCATCGCTGTTTCCGCAAGCCTCCGCGCTGGTTGAATTCGGCAGCGGCTCGAGCCGCAAAGCGCGCATCCTGCTGCGGGCCGCGGCGAGCGTCGAAGCCTATGTTCCGGTCGATATCTCCGGCGATTTTCTCCGCGAGGACGCAGCGCGGCTGCGCCGCGATTTTCCGCATCTGTCCATCATTCCCGTGGTGGCGGATTTCACGGCCATGGCCGAATTGCCTGGCGAGGTCGCCGCCATGCCGCGCGCGGGCTTCTTTCCGGGCTCGACCATCGGCAATTTCGAGCCGCATGAGGCATGCGCGTTCATGCGTCGCGCCGGCGGCATCCTGGGCGCCGGGTCGGTGCTCATCGTCGGCATCGATCTGGAAAAGGCGCCGGACGTTCTCTATCGGGCCTATAACGACGCCGAGGGCGTCACCGCGAAGTTCAATCTGAATCTGCTGGTGCGCATCAATCGCGAATTGGGCGCCAACTTCGATCTTGCGGCCTTCGAGCATCATGCCTTCTACAATGCCGAACGGCACCGGATCGAAATGCACCTGGCCAGCACCAAACGCCAGAGGGTCCGGATTGGCGATACGACCGTCGAATTCCGCGCCGGCGAGACGATCCATACGGAAAACAGCTACAAATATTCGATCGAGTCTTTTCAAGCGCTGGCGCGCGGCAGCGGCTGGTCGCCGCTGAAAGTGTGGACCGACGGTTTGTTCAGCGTTCACGCACTGCGCATGACGCAAGATTGAGATTTGTTCTCTGCAACGTCGCGCCGGAGGATGCGGCGGCCGCGGCCGAAGATCCGTGCGGCGGCGCTGTCCGACGCTCCTTGAGCCTGCGGTTTCGAACCATGTCGCACCGGCCGCGTTGTTGTTCGCGGCTTTACGCGTGTGGAGGACAACATGCCGGATAAACGCACAATCGAGAAAGCTCGCCGCGACAAGCGAGAGGGCAAATCGGCATCGACACAGGCAGGCGAGTTTGTGCGTGAGGAGATCGACAAAATCCGCCGCGGCGAACATGGCGCGCGTTCCGCCAAACAAGTCATCGCCATCGGGTTGTCGGAAGCGCGGCGCGCCGGCGTCGATCTGCCGCCGCCGAAAAGCGGCCAGACCACCGAGCGCACCCGCAGGAGTGCGGAATATGCCTATGAGGCAGGCCAGGGCGTGCACAAACCAAGCGGCGTCCACGGGTATCGCGCGCGGTGACTAAAGCGCTCAAGCGGGAACCGCGCAGCACGGCTTCGCGCAAAGCGTTGTCGCGACAAGCGCATAGTGCCGCCGCCCGCCGCACGGCCGCGGAACGCTCGGCGTCAGCGCGCAAGGCCGCACGCACCAAGGGTGCGGCGGGCCGTTCCGCCGCGGCGAAAAAGGGGGCGCGGACGCGGGCGCGGCGGCGCTAGAGCATGATCCGGAAAAGTGGAATCCGGTTTTCCGAAAAAGATCATGCTCAAACAAAAAGCTAGAGCGGAATGCCGATCCAACCATGACTCACCCCGCTCTACTGTCACGCCGACGAAGATCGCCGAGCGGGCCTATCCGACCAACTACTCCTTCCCGCTTGAAGCCCGGGAAAGAGATTGCCAGCGGTCTCTCCCCTTAAAAAGGGGGTGGTGGGGGTGTTCCTTTCGAGCCGATCCGTGGCGTCTGCAATATTTTACGCACGTCAAGACCGACGTCGATATCACTACCGAGGACAGCGACGCCTGGCAGTGGTACCCGGCGCATCGCTGGGTCTACGACAAGCTGGCGATAGCGCAGAGCCAGGGGATCGAGGCCGGGCCCCACGGCACCAAGCCGCCGCGGTTTCCGATTTTCTCCAAGCCGATCGTCAATCTCAAAGGCATGGGTATCGGCAGCCGTGTGCTCCGGTCGCAGGCCGACTACGAGGCGCATGCGGCGCCCGGCCATTTCTGGATGCGGCTGCTCGAAGGCCGCCACGTGTCGTCCGACCTGGCGGTTGTCGACGGCGAGCCGCGCTGGTGGCGGCACGTCACGGGCAAGCCGGCGGGCGGGGGCACATTTGATTACTGGACGATCCACGCCGAGCCGGAGCCGGAGATCGAAGCGCGCTGCGGCGCGTGGGTACGCAAACATCTCGCCGGCTATACCGGCATGCTCAATCTCGAAACCATCGGCGGCACCATCATCGAGGTCCATCTGCGCTTTGCCGATCAGTGGCCCGATCTCTATGGACCCGGCTGGGTCGATGCGGTGGTGCGGCTTTACGAGACAGGCATCTGGGATTTCGCCGACAGCGATCGCCGCGGCGGCTACAGCGTTGTGCTGTTTGGACCCAACGGTGTGCGTTACTGCCATCCACCTTCGACCTTCATCGAAGCCATCAAGCGCGAGCCGGGCATCTCCAGTGTACAGGTCACCTTCCACGAGGATATCGCGCCGGAGCTGCATGCGATGCCGCCTGGCGGTTTTCGCCTCGCTGTAGTCAATGGCTTCGATCTCGCAGCCGCACTTTCGGCGCGGGCGCGTCTGAAAGGTCATTTCCTGACACGGCAATCCGCTCCGCTGGCATTGCAGGGATGATGCGACGATCAACTCCGGGCCGGTGGATCGTGCCCAGCACCGCCGTTATAGTCGCTGCCCAGCGAACGGCCGGAAACGATCAAGGAAGGCTTGGACCATGAAAATCGTTGCGTTCGAGGGGCAGGGCGGAGCGCGGCTTGGCGTTGTCGAGGGCGATCAGGCGATCGATCTGCGAGCGGTCGACGGCAACGCTCCGACCGATCTCGGCGAATGGCTGGCGAAGAACAACGGCGACCTGAAGCCGCTGGCCGAACTTGCCAAGCGCGCCCCGGCGACCGCGCGCAAACCGCTGTCGGGCCTCACCTACCGGCTGCCGGTCGGCCGGCCCGGAAAGATCATTTGCCTAGGCCTGAATTATCTCGAACACGTCAAGGAAGGTCCGCAGCGCGACAATCTGCCGAAATTCCCGACCATCTTCATGCGCGGCTCGACATCGCTCGTTCCGCACGGCCAACCGATCATACGCCCGCAAGTCACCGAGACGCTCGACTACGAAGCCGAGATGATTTTGGTGGTCGGCAAGCACGCTAAGCATCTGACGGCTGCCAGCGCGCTTTCCTGCGTGGCCGGCTATGCCTGCGGCAATGAAGGCTCGGTGCGCGAATTCCAACGCAAGACCACGCAATGGGACATGGGCAAGAATTTCGACCGTACCGGCGGTTTCGGCCCGTATTTCGTTTCCGCCGACGAGGTCCCGCCCGGCGGTAAAGGGCTCAAGATCGAGACCCGCCTGAACGGGCAGGTGATGCAATCCGATAATACCGACAACATGATGTTTCCGGTTGTTGAGACGCTGGTTTATGTTACGCAGGGTATGACGCTCGAGCCCGGCGACATTATTTTCACCGGTACACCCTCCGGCGTCGGTTTCGCGCGCAAGCCGCCGGTCTGGATGAAGAACGGCGACATTTGTGAAGTCGAGATCGAACGGCTCGGGACACTGCGCAATCCGATCGCCGATGAAAAAGTCGACTGACGTCGTACACGACCGGACTGACGGGCGCGAAGGGCTGCCCGCGTGCGTGCACTGGCTCGTCGCCCTTTGTCTTGTGTTCGCTGCTGCGTCGCCGGCCCTGGCCGAAGAGCCGGTGCGGATCGGTTTGGGTTTCGGCCTTGCCTTTCTGCCCGCCTATATCTGCGAGGATCTCAAGCTCATCGAAAAGCACGGCAAGGAGAGCCATCTCGATCTGCGAGCGAGCTACCAGCGGTTTCTCGGCGCCGGTCCGTCGCAAGAGGCGCTTGCCGGCGGGGCGATTGACCTGGCGCCGTTTGGCGCTGCGCCTTTGCTTGCGGCGTGGGAAAAGGCGAGGGACACGCCCCGGCAGATCATCGCCGTCTCCGGGCTGACGACCCTGCCGCCCGTGCTTCTGACCAATCGTCCGGACGTACGCTCGCTTGCGGATTTCCGCTCAGCCGACCGGATTGCGATTCCCTCGCGCTCGGCGCCGCAGCTCTACTTGCTGCAGATGCAGTCGGAAAAGGTGTTTGGCCAGTATGACAAGCTGCGCGGCCAGATCGTGGTGCTTTCGCACGCCGAGGCGGTGAACGATCTCGTCGGCGCGAAGGATGCAGTGACGGGCTATTTCTCGTCGGCGCCTTATACCGAACTCGCGCTCGCCGACGGTCGCGTTCATAAAGTCCTGAGCGGAGCCGACGTGATCGACGGCAAGGCCTCGTTTCTGATTTTGGCTGCGAGCAAAGGTTACATCGCGGCTCATCCCAAGGTACCCGAAGCGGTCGCCAAGGCGATCGACGAAGCAGCCCGCATCATCCACGACGATCCACGCCGCGCCGCCGAAATCTATCTGGTGCACGAGCCGTCAAGGACGCTCGACGCGGCAGCGATTGCCGGCGTGCTGTCCGGGCTCAGGGACGAATTCGGCAGTGCTGTCCGCGGTATCGGAGCTTTCGCCGATTTCATGGGCCGGCGCGGCGAGCTCAAATCGCCGCCCACAAGCTGGAAGGAGATCGTCGCGCCGGCGCTGTTGAGTTCGCCGGGCAGCTAGTGGTTTGAACTGGTTTCGCCGATCATGCGTTGACGATATCGCCTGAGGCCTGACTTTGTCGTGATTTTATGGATAAGACGAGGTAGCCATGGCCGACAAAACGCTGAACGTTATTTGTATCTGCGGCAGCCTGCGCAGAGGCTCCTACAATCGCATGGTGATGAATGCCTTGCCGGGACTGGCGCCAGCCAACTTGAAGCTCACCGAGGCGCCGCCGTTCGCCGATTTCCCGCTCTACAACGCCGACGTTCAAGATAAAGGCATCCCGCCCGCCGTGCTGACATTGGCGGAAGCGGTGCGCGCCGCCGACGGCGTGATCTTCAATTCGCCGGAATACAATTTCTCGATGCCGGGCGGCTTGAAGAATGCGATCGATTGGGTATCGCGCGTGCCCAATCAGCCTTTTGCCGGCAAGCCGGTTGCTCTCCAGTCGGCGGCCAATGGCACCCTCGGCGGCGGGCGCATGCAATACGATTTGCGCCGCTCGATGATCTTTCTCGACGCGATGACTTTGAACAAGCCGGAGATCTTTATCGGCAATTGCTCGCAAAAGATCGATGCCAAGACCGGCCAGATCACCGATCAGCAGACGGTCAGCTTCATCAAGCAGCAGCTCGAAGCCTTTGCCAAGTTCATCGAGCGCTTCGGCGGCAAGTACTGAACAACGCGCTGAATAACACGAAGGGGAGGGAAACCGTGGGGAGACATCGCCGGCGTTGCCGATGGCAAGGAGATCGCCGAGTCGCTTGCGCGCCAGCACGGCGCCAATTCGGTTGCGAGCGCGATTACCGACGTCAGCGACGAGGCGGCAGTGAAAGCGCTGGTCGCGGAGACCATGGGGCGCTTCGGCCAGATCGACGTCCTCGTGAACAATGCTGCGCTGTTCGCGCCGCTGCGGGAAACCAAATGCACCGAAATCGATGCGGCGGTGTGGGACGCGTCATGGCGATCAATCTGCGCGGGCCGTTTCTTCATGGTCAAACATGTGGCGCCGCACATGAGCGCGCGCGGATACGGCAAGATCATCAACATCGGCTCCGGCAGCATTTTCCACGGCATCCCTTCGATGCTGCACTACGTCACTTCGAAGGGCGGTGTCATGGCCATGACCCGCGCCATGGCGCTTGAGCTCGGCGAGCGTGGCATCAGTGTCAACACCCTGTCGCCCGGTCTCACCCTGAGCGAAACGCTCATGGCGGAAAATCCCGAGCATATCGCCAACGCGCGCAAGCACGTGCTTGCCTCGCGCTACCTCAAGCGCGACCTCCATCCGCAGGACCTGCTCGGCGCTCTGGTCTTCCTGACCAGCGCCGAAAGCGACTTCATGACCGGGCAGAACGTCTTGGTCGACGGCGGCAACGCCAATACCTAGTTCGTTGCGCGGCCGCGCCTGCGTTGCATGGCGGCCCTGCCTTCAGGGCAGTCCTCCGCGGCCGGCTCGGTCGCATTTTCCCTTATTGTTTGCCGGAGCACTTGTTTTTCGGATCAGGTGCCGGCTGTCGGGGCGCTCGCCTCTCTATTTGATGCATTTACAACAGTTGTAAAAGCAATTATGATGCGAGATCATGGATTGAAGCGACAGCGAGAAAGCGAGATCGCCATGGGAGATGCGCCGGAGAGTGATTTCCGCAAAGCCATGCGGACGCTGGCGAGTGCGGTGAGCATCGTCTCGACCGCTCACGATAACCGCCGTTTTGGCATGACGGCGACGGCCGTCTGCTCGTTGTCGATGCAGCCGCCGACACTCTTGGTCTGCGTCAATCAATCAACCAGTTTGCATAATCCGTTGCTCAACGCCGGCCGGTTTTGCATCAATATTCTGCATGCCGACCAGGACGAGTTGGCGCGAACCTTCGGCCAAAAAGGTATTGAAGACCGCTTCGCGAGCGGCAATTGGCAGGTGGATGACCGCGGCGTACCGTTTGTTGCCGACGCACAGGCGAGCGTGTTCTGTACCGTGGAGGAGACTTACGGCCACCGAACGCACTCCATCGTCGTCGGCGCGGTCTACCGGGCGGCGGTGCGCGAGGCCGTCCATCCGCTGCTTTATCAAGACGGACGATATACCGTCGGCCTTGCCGAGGGCGTAGACTGGGTCATTCCGATCGGTCATTGAAACTTGAGACCGCAAGGTCGAAGAAGAGGACGGGGCTCGTTGCAAAGGCGGCGCCGCAGGCTTTGGCCCACGCGCACTTGCGCCGCACATTTGCACGCAGGGGCCGGATGACCGCTCGTCGGGCTTGAGAGGGAGCACGTCATGGCGACAGTGAAAGCGAAGCAGCCGGATCAAGGCGCGCCCGACCGCAAGCACAACATCGAGGCGATGCGGCAGGACTATTACGGCCGCATCTCCCGGCACGGCATGACGCCGCTCTGGAAGGTCATGGGCACGCTGCTTCGCGATGAGCCGGTGTCGCGCTGCGCGCCGGCGGTCTGGCACTTTGACGACGTGAAATCGCTGGTCATGGAAGCGGGCGGCCTGATCACCGCCGAAGAAGCCAAGCGCCGCGTGCTGATCCTGGAGAACCCGGCGCTGCGCGGGGAGTCGCGCGTCACCAATACACTGTTCGCCGGCATTCAGATGATCATGCCGGGCGAGATCGCGCCGGCGCATCGCCATGTCTCCTCCGCGATCCGTTTTGTGCTTGACGGCGAGGGTGCCTACACCGCGGTCGAAGGCGAGAAGGCCTTCATGTCGCCGGGCGATTTCGTCATCACCGCCAATTGGGCCCCCCATGACCACGGCAACCCGTCGGACAAGCCGATGCTGTGGCTCGATGTGCTCGATGCGCCGGCGATCAATTTCTACGAAACCTCTTTCGGTGAGGATTTCGGCAGCCCGACGCAGGAGACCACGCGGCGGGATGGGGATTCGCTGAGCTTTTACGGCTCCGGCGTGCTGCCCGATGGCACCGCGCCAAGCAAGCGCACGCCGATCATCAATTATACCTATGCGCGCACGCGGCCAATCATCGAGCGCATGATGGCGGCCGGCGACATCGACAAGAGCCACGGCGCGCGCGTCCGCTACGCCAATCCGAGTACTGGCGGCCCGGTGTTGCCGACCATGGGTGGCAGTCTGGCCATGCTGCCAAAGGGCTTCCGCGGCGAGCCTTACCGCTCGACCGACGGCACCGTCTTCGCTTGCGCCGAGGGGCGGGGCACGACGACCGTCGATGGGCAGGTGCTGGAATGGGGCCCGCGCGATGTCTTCGTCGTGCCATCGTGGAAGCGCTACGCCCATACCTCCGCTGCGCAGTCGGTGCTGTTCTCGATCTCGGACCGCCCGGCGCAGGAAGCGCTCGGCATCTGGCGGGAGGGGAAGTAGGGCCCGCTTCCGGAGCGTGCCAAGCGCGAGCCCCAAATCCGCAATCATCTCGGCGATGGAGAACGACCACCCAAGCCCCAGCCCAACGGCCGTCGCGAGAGACTATCGGGCGACTGTTTACGGCTGGTCGAGGAGGTTAATTGCTCTTTGCAACGCCTCGATGTGTGGAAGGCCGACCGAGTTCGTGCGGCCCTTCGGCACCGACCAATAAAGCGTATGACTGAAGCATGGCGATTGGCCGCGCAGCTCCTTTAGATTGATGTCGCGAATGCCCCTGCCGAAGACCGGCGCCAGCGGGCCCGAGATAATGTCGCCAGCGAAGATCAGCCGATGGGGATCGTAGATATTGGTCCATCGGACTGCTGCGAACGGCGCCGCGTGATGCATCGACCAGGTTTCGGGCGCGGCGATAAAGTACGAAAATAGGCCCCCCTTGGGCCCAAGAATTGCTGGCGGTGGCGGCACCGGCCGTGCATTGATCTTCGCGAGCTGCTCGGATTCGATCGGCTCGAATTGTGGCGGGCTCGTTGGAAACAGCCAGCGGTCGATTTTCTCGTCAAGATCGGATTTGTCGCGCGCGAGCAGGAATTGCGCATGCGTCAGCGGCGCACCGAGCGTTACAAAATCCGAAATCAGCCATTGTTCTTCCGGCGTTCGAGGCTTTTGCGTCCCATCATCCCCGCCGCTGCGCAAGCCCTTGCGAAAGCTGCGCTGGGCGTCGCGAAAGGCCCGCAATTTGCTTTCATCGTCACCGGTGGCCGCTTCGAGCGCATGTGCGGCCTCCTCGACGGCGCGCAGCTTGCCGAACAGGGACTCGGTTTCTTGGATCAGCAGAGCTTTCCCGCGCTCCGCCCATAGAAGCGCGATCAGATCATAAGCGATCACCGTACCGAGGCTGTGAGCCACGACGATAACGCGTTCATAGGCACCGCTGTCGTGGATATCCTTGAGAAGTTTTAGCCCCCGATTGCGGATGGCGGCTCGCATCGCGATATTGCGCGGATCCGCGCGAACGTAGCGCGCCACGTCCCCCAGATAGGGTGAAACAATCGATTGCATGATGTAACCGATCACGGCCGCCGCGAGCGCCAGTGCCGCGTGCCACCAGCCGCCCGGCCAGGGCAAAGCTGCGAATAACAACAAGGCGGCGATGACCAGCGTCGTGGCCCACATCAACAGCCACGCACTCATCAGGCCTTTGGGAACTTGACTCGGCCACCGCACGAGCAGCGTGCGAAGCCAATCCCACACCTCTTGCACCGTTGTGCCTTCGGCAAGATCCGCCCAGTAGAATTCAAAGAAGTCGACTCGTGGCCCTTTTTCCGTCGGGCCCGAACTCGACTTGGTCCAACGGGTGGTGATGCGGCGAAGTTCGTGCGATCCGGCGACCGGGTCGGGCTTGAACCAAATCTCCTCGGGTTTTTCGTCCGGCGGCGATACCCATTGCGCGTTCGTGTTGGTCACCCAGGCCGCTTGCACAAAAGCGGTCAAAGTCTCCATGGGGATCTGCTCACCCATGCCATGGGTGATGAGCACCGCGATCTTTTTGCGGACTTCGACCATGACGCTCTCGCGACCAGTCGTGCGCGACACAGCAATCCGAGCAAATAATAGTTGATTTTCTTACGTGTTGCTACCCGAAATTGAGTTCGTCGTCGACGATCTAAAGCGGAAGCGGTTCGCCGCGGATTTCCGGATCGTCACAGGGCCCACGAGAGCCCACGAGCTTGAACGGTCCACGAGACCCGCGGCGTCCCGATACGTTCGGCCAGAAAAGGCCGGAAGCGGAACCTACTTTTCGATCGACTGCAGCACCAGCGCTTGCAGATCGGCGGCGCTCATCACTCCGTTGTCCCAGGTAGTATCGAGCCGCTCGATCTGGCCTGCGCTGTTGAGATCGATCGCGACGATGCCGCGTTTCACGGCGCTTCCCTCGTTCGTCCACTCGAAGCCGCCGCCTTGATCGCTGCCGACCACATGCATCAGCTTCGAGCCCTTGCCGTAAGGGACGGTAGCCAACACGCGGCCGAGATATTTGCCGATCGCGTCCCTGCCGAGGATGCGCACGCGCAGCGCGCGGTCGAGATAGACCGCGTCATAGCTGAACAGCGCGTCGGCCGCGGCGGCATCGCCCGCCGCAAAGGCGCTGGCGAGCTTCTGCGATATGTCTTTGATCTTGGCGGAGGCGCCTTCGCTCGCCACGTCGTAGTCGAAGTTGGTGGGGAATTTGTCCGGCGGCGTGCGCATCTTGGCTGCGGCCTCGGCGCCGAACGAGCGGCCGTCCCAATAATCGATCCAGCGCACCACCTTGCCGTCCTTGAAGTCGATGGCGGCGAGGATGCGGATCTCGGCGCCGAACAATTCCGGCGTATCGGTGAAGGCGACCACCGCCGAATGCATGTCGCCGCTGATGCGGGTCGGATAGGAGAGGCCGGTCGGCGGCCATTTCGGCATGAACTGCTCGAAGATCTCGGTCATGCCTTTCTTATTGTAGAAGGGCCAGCCCAAGGCTGCGTCGATATAGGTCAGGTGCGCCTCCGAGAAATGATCCGTCGTCGGCACCGGCTTGTGCTCGCTCTTGGCGGTGAAATACGACTTGAAGAACGCCGCCACTTGCGGCGTGGCATGCGAGGTATTGACGACTTCCGGGTAAAGCGGTTCGGCGCGCAGGCTCGCCGTCACCAACAGCGTCACGGCGGCGGCAGCAAGCGGTGCGGCAAGTTTCAGTGTAACGTGTTTCATTCAATCCTCCCTCGTTGTGTTTAACGATTATCGGCCAGATTAAATTCCGATATTCGGGCATTGTCCAAGGCGAATGCGCGGCGCGGATATTCCGCGCGCACCTTGGGAAGCGTGAGTGGGCCGTGGCCGCGGGCCCACCGCCCGGACCGGCTTGCAGTGGGCCGGTGAAGCGCGTAACCCAAACGTCTCGGCCAGGGTAGAAGTCGCGATGGATGCACCGGCGCACAAGAAATCGAAGCTGATCAAAGGCGCGACCGGCGACTGGGAAGTCGTCATCGGCATGGAGGTGCATGCGCAGGTCACCTCCCAGGCGAAGCTTTTCTCCGGCGCGTCGACCGCCTTCGGCGGCGAGCCGAATTCGCATGTCTCACTGGTCGATGCCGCCATGCCCGGCATGCTACCGGTGATCAACGAGGAATGCGTGCGGCAGGCGGTGCGCACCGGGCTCGGGCTGAAGGCGAAGATCAACGAGCGGTCCGTCTTCGACCGCAAGAACTATTTCTATCCGGATCTGCCGCAGGGCTATCAGATCAGCCAGTACAAATCCCCGATCGTCGGGGAGGGCCAGGTGGTGGTCGACATGCCCGATGGCGAGACCGTGCGGGTGAGCATCGAGCGTCTTCACCTCGAGCAAGACGCCGGCAAGTCGCTGCACGATCAGCACGCCACCATGTCGCTCGTCGATCTCAACCGGTCTGGCGTCGCGCTCATGGAGATCGTGACCAAGCCCGATCTGCGCTCCGCCGAGGACGCCAAAGCCTTCCTCACAAAGCTTCGATCGATTTTGCGCTATCTCGGCACTTGCGATGGCGACATGGAGAAGGGCCACCTTCGTGCTGACGTGAACGTCTCGGTGCGCAAGCCCGGAGCGCCGTTCGGCACGCGCTGCGAGATCAAGAACCTCAATTCCATCCGCTTCATCGGCCAGGCGATCGAGCATGAGGCTTGGCGGCAGATCGGCGTGATCGAAGAGGGCGGCACGATCGTGCAGGAGACCCGGCTGTTCGATCCCGACGAGGGCGAAACGCGCTCGATGCGCTCCAAGGAGGAGGCGCACGACTACCGCTATTTCCCCGATCCCGATCTGCTGCCGCTCGAGCTATCGCCGTCGCTGGTGACGGACTTGGCGGCGCACTTGCCGGAATTGCCCGACGACAAGAAGGCGCGTTTCATGCGCGAGTTCGGGCTTTCAGGCTATGACGCGGGCGTGCTCGTGGCGGAGCGGGAGACCGCGGAGTTTTTCGAAACGGTGGTTGAAAGCGTGAGCGGAGCGGCTGCCGGCAAGAACCGCGACCCGAAACTCGCCGCCAATTGGGTCATCAACGAACTTGCCGGCCGGCTCAACAAGGAAGGCAAGGACGTTGCCGCGTCGCCGGTGAAAGAAGCGCAGCTCGGCGCCATTCTCGATCTTATGGCCGAAGGTACGATCTCCGGGAAGATCGCCAAGGACGTATTCGAGATCGTCTGGAATGAGGGCGGTGATCCGCGCGCGATCGTCGAAACGCGCGGATTGAAGCAAGTGACCGACGTTTCGGCGCTCGAAAAGCTCGTCGATGAGATTATTGCGATGAATCCGGACAAAGTCGGCGACGCCAAGACCAATCCGAAGGCGATCGGGTGGTTCGTCGGCCAAGTGATGAAGGCGTCCGGCGGCAAAGCCAACCCGCAAGCGGTCAACGATCTTCTCAAGCAGCGTCTCGGTATCTGAGCGCGACCTTCGTCGGCGCTCGCGCGTGCGGAAAATTTCGCCGCGCGAGGTGTGCGTGCGCTCCAAGCATCGCGAAAATCTCCCGCTCGCGGCTGCCGCGCGGCGTCGCCGACGGCCTCCGACGGCGCCGCGGAAGCGAATCGCCTGCACCGATTCGTGCGTTTTGCGTCCCGAAACGCCGCCAGAAAGCCTTTTTGGGCGGTTCGCCGCAAAAAAATTTTGCCTTGGTGAATCGCTTACTGCGAGCGCTCTCGCGGCTGCGAAAGCGTGCGCACGCGAAGCTTCTTGCAGCGCGCGCGAGAGAGAAAAACAAACGACGACGCGTGACAAAAACCCGCAATTCATCGGCATTTCTGCATCGCACGAAAAACAAATCGCAAATGCCCGCGCGACTGAAAATTTGTTCGATGCGGATTTTGCGAAATACCGCCGGATGTTTGCGCGGCGCCGGCGGGGCGCGGCACTTACACACAAAATTAAGCGGAGTCACTGTTATTTTTTTCCTGCTGTAGTAATCGGATGACAGTGCATGTCGATTCGCGACTGCACTGCACCGATGTCGCCATCCACTCAGGCTAGGAGGGCAGCAATGGCGAAGAAGAGAAAGACGAAAGCAGCGACCAAGAAGACGGCGAAGAAGACCAAAGCTCGCCGTAAGAAGAAGTAGTCGACGTCGCTATCGATCTTCGACATTACATAGGTCGAAGGTCGCGTCACACGGGCCGGCTGACGTCGAGGGCGCTTCAAAAATTGCCCGAGACGCGCCGGCTCAAGTGAGACAACAGAGGGCGTCGGCGAGACGGAGACTTAGTTCCTCACCATCGTTCGCGTAGCGTTCGGTAGTGGAGTGGAAAGACGGGTTCCCCGGTTTTCCCACGGCAGTCCGCCCAAAGCGGCGGTCAGCCGGCGGATTTAGGTCTCTCGCTCTCGCCGACGCCCTCGGTGCGTTTGGAACATCCTCCCAAGGACTTTTCCTCGGCGCTGTGGTCTCATCTGCGGCGCCGTTTTTCTTGTGCCGGTACTGGAATCCACTGGGTTCGGCTCAAAGCGGCCGATACGATCGAGTTGAGCGGCCGGACCAGCGGGGCGCGATGGCGAATATGTCCGGCCAGATATCTCGAGCCAAACCCTGAAATGCCGCGATCACCACGGATACGGGCGGTCAAATCCGCCAAGTTGCTCACGCCAAAAGTCGCCAGGCCGAAACGCGTCACGTCGAACAGCGCTAAGCCGACACGGGCCAAGCCGAAACCCGCCACGCGGAAGTCTGTGCCGCAGAGCAAGCTGCCGATCGAGCTCTACTACTGGCCGACGCCGAACGGCTGGAAGATTTCGATCATGCTTGAAGAGTGCGGGTTGCCCTATGTGGTACGCCCGGTCGACATTTCGAAGGGCGAGCAGTTCTCACCGCAGTTTTTGGCGATCTCGCCGAACGATCGGATGCCCGCCATCCTTGATCCGAACGGGCCGGGCGGGCGGCCGATTCGGTCTTCGAATCCGGCGCCATTCTGCAATATCTCGGCCGCAAGACCGGCCAATTCTATCCGCGCGACGAGCGCGCACGTGTCGCCGTCGACGAATGGCTGTTCTGGCAAATGGGCGGCTTGGGACCGATGGCGGGCCAAGCCAATCACTTCCGGCGCTACGCGCCGGAGAAGATCGCCTACGCCATCGACCGCTACACCAACGAGGTCAATCGGCTGTTCGGCGTCATGAACACGCGCCTTGCCACCCGCGAATTCCTTGCCGGCCGCTATTCGATCGCCGACATGGCGTGCGTGGGTTGGGTGCGGCTCGCCGAGCGCATGGGGCAGGAGCTTGCGCAATTCCCGCATCTGAAGCGCTGGTTCGAGACCATCCGGGCACGGCCAGCGGTCAAGCGCGCTTTTGCAATCCGTGTCGAGGCGGCGTCCGCCGTCGACATGAAGGATCCGAACGTGCGCGCCATCCTGTTCGGTCAGACAGCACGCTGAGCGACCGCGCATTCCGGAGCCGAGCGAGGCCAAAGCGAAGGGCGACACGCAGCAATAAATCGCAAGCGGGCGAGGGGGTGTGCCCGATTTGTGCCAGCGCAATTCGGGTACGCGGCAGTTAGTTCGAGCGCGTCCAGGTCTGGCCTTTGCAAATCAAGCCGCCCATGACGCAGCCTTTGAGCTGCGCCGTGTTGGAGCCGCTCATCGTGAACGAGCCCGAATAGACGTTGCCATCCTCGGCGTTGTAGACCTGACCTTCCCACTTGTCGCCGCCGGCGGGCCGCATGCTGAGCACGATCGGCACGCCAATGAGCGGCCGGCCCTGCTTGCTCGCATCCTTATTGTTGATGTCGGTCTTTGGCTTGTTGGTCTGAGGATCGTTCGGCTCGGCGAGCCAAGTGAGCGTGCCGCAGATGGCGCTGCCGCAATTGACGATTTTCACCTTGCCCTTTTTGTCTCCCGTCAACCACGTGCCGACGGGATCGGCGGCGAAGGCGGGCGCAATTGAAATCAGCCCAAGCGCGATTGCCGATGCGGTGACGAACGCGCTCGCGCGGAGATTCTTCATAGACGGCCTCCCGATGCCCTGCTTGCTAGCCAAGGTAAAAGGATAGCTTACGAGACCGCCATTGCAAGCTTCCTTGCCGCAAGGAATTTTCGATGATGCTCGCTGGTAATGCCGCAAAATCAGCGGTTGCGGATTGGCGTGCTTAACGCCGCCTTGCCGTTCGCGCACGTGCAGCGCGCAGTGGTTCAGCTTTGATTCATCGCGTTGTTTAAACCACCGTTCAAATGTTCTGACGATTATCCGAAATATCAGTCGGCCAAATAAAGCCGGCGAAGAACGCGACGACGGGATCGCGACGGGGCAAGGACAGGGGATTGTACGATGGCACGTTTTGAGATTCTCGATGGCACCGCGGCGCCGCTCGGCGAAGGACCAGCCGCAGGCGACATGTTGTTCGAGCTTGGCATGATGTACTCGGTCGGCCGCGACATGCCGGTCGATCTCATCTCCGCGCACAAGTGGTTCAACCTCGCGGCCGTGAAGGGCAATCGCGAAGCGATCCGGCTGCGCCGCGAAATCGCCGACCAGATGTCGGAGAGCGAAATCGCTGCCGCGCAACGGGCGGCGCGCGATTGGCTAAAAGGCGGCGGCGGGACGCCGGCTCCGGCATTCGCGGCGTGAGCTTTTTCTTAGACGCTTCCGAAGCTGTTATGGCAGACCGCAGCGAGCACGGCGGGGCGCGCTCGCTGCGGCTTGTGTCTTTCAAGCACAGAACTCTGTACCGCGAGGGGCCTACGCGGCCGCGCCACGTCATTGCCCGCCGTTCAGCGTCTCCCACACCCGCCGCGGCGTCGCCGGCATGTCGATGTGGCGTGCGCCGACCCGGCGATGCAAGGCATCGACAATGGCATTGATCACGGCCGGCGGTGCGCCGACCGAGCCGGCTTCGCCCGCTCCTTTCACGCCGAAGGGATTGGACGTCGAGGGCACATTGTGCGTCGAGAAGGCGAAGGAGGGCACGTCGCCGGCGCGCGGCATGGCATAGTCCATGAATGAGCCGGCCAGCAATTGCCCGCTGTCTTCGTCGTAGATCGCGTGTTCGAGCAGCGCTTGGCCGATGCCTTGCACGATGCCGCCGTGCACTTGTCCTTCGAGCAGCAGTGGATTGATGGTGCGGCCGAAATCATCGACGATGGTGTAGCGCTCGATGGCGACACACCCGGTGTCGGGATCGATTTCGACTGCGCCGGCGGCACGCGATGATGCGTCGCGTCGAGCCCCGGCTCGAGGCCCGCCGGCAGCCGCGCTGGATCGCGCGCCGCTTTGGCGACGTCCATCAGATCCATGCGCAGGTCAGTGCCCGGTACAGAGAACACGCCGTCGGTAAAGCTGATGTCCTGGGCTCCGACTTCCAAAAGGTGCGCTGCAATCTGGCTTCCCTTGGTGACGATGGCGCGGCCGGCCTCGTAGAGTGCTGCGCCGCCGACCGCGATCGCGCGCGAGCCGCCGGTCAGTCCGGCCGGTGTGCGGTCGGTGTCGCCCATGATCACATCGATGCAGTCCGCATCGAGGCCGAGCTGATCGGAGACGATCTGCTTGTAGGCGGTGAGGAGGCCGGTGCCGTATTCCTGGTTGCCCATGACCAGCTCGACCCGGTCGTCCTTGAACTCGATCGACGCGGTTTCGGGAAAGCCCCCGCCGCAGCGCTCGGTATAGGTGGCCATGCCGATGCCGCGCAGCTTGCCCTCGTGCTCGGCGTGCTTGCGCCGCTCGGGAAAGGAGGACCAATCGGCCGCAACCATGCAGCGGTCCATCACCTTCTCGAACTCGCCGGAATCGAGCACGAGCTTGGTCACCGACGTGTAGGGCATGGCCGAAGAGGGCACGAAATTGACGCGCCGGATAGCGTCCGGCGTCATGCGAAGTTCGCGCGCTGCCGCGTCGACGATTCGTTCCAGGAGGTAGGCGGCTTCCGGCCGCCCGGCGCCGCGATAGGCGCAGACCGGCACCGTGTTGGTGCATACGCCTTTCACATTCACATGGATGGCGCCGATCATGTAGAGCCCGGAGACGAGGTCGCTCGAGCGCGTCGGCACGAATGAGCCAAACGGCGAGAGGTAGGCGCCAAGATTGGCGAGGATCGTGGCGCGCAAGCCGAGGAAGCGGCCGCTTGCATCGAGCGCAAGCTCGGCGTGGGTCGCGTGGTCGCGGCCCTGATTGTCGGAAATGAAGCCTTCCGAGCGATCCTCCTGCCATTTGACCGGCCGCGCGATCTTGCGGCTCGCCCATACCGCGAGCGCCTGTTCGGGATAGACGAAGGCCTTCATGCCGAAGCCACCGCCCACATTGGGCGTGATGACGCGGAGTTGCTCTTTCGGAATCTTGAGCACGGCTTCGGCGAGCGGATCGCGCACGAAATGCGGACCCTGCGTCCCGGTGTAGAGGGTCGAGCGGCCGCTTTGCGGATCGTAGTCCACAACCGCGTTGCGCGGCTCCATCGAATTCGCCACCAGGCGATTGTTGATCAGATCAATGCTGACGACATGGGCGGCCTTGGCAAAGGCGGCTTCGGTCGCTTTCGGGTCGCCGAGATCGTTGTCCCAATCGAACACGAGGTTGCCGGGAATGTGGTCGAAAAGCTGCGCCGCACCCGGCGCGAGCGCGTCCTTCGCTTCGGTCACCACCGGCAGCGCCTCGTAGTCGACCTCGATCGCTTCGGTGGCATCGCGCGCCTGGCTCAAGGTCTCGGCGACGACAAACGCGACAGGTTGGCCGACATAACGGACCTTCTCGACCGCCAAGAGCGGCCGCGGCGTGTCGTGCCGCGGCGTGCCGTCACTGTTCACGAGCGGCGTCTGGCAGGCGAGGTTGCCGAGCCCCTCCGCCTGCATCTCAGCGCCAGTGGCGACGAACAGAACCCCCGGCATCTTCCGCGCCGCCGTCGCATCAACGCGCCGAAGATGCGCATGTGCAATCGGTGAGCGGAGAACGAAGGCCTGCGCCGAATGCGGCAAGCTCACGTCATCCGTGTAGCGGCCCCGTCCGGTGATAAGCCGCAGATCCTCATAGCGCCGAACGGGCTGGCCAATGCCGAATTTCATGCCGACCTCATGCTTTGCAATGCTTTAGATATGGGCGCGCCCGACGCGGCCTGCCAATATTCTTCACCCAACGAACCGGCACAAGCCGTAGGCGGCCAGTGCAAAGGCCAAACGCCGTCTCACGCGCCGAATGCTCGCCCCAGGGCCCGCGGAGCTTGCTGCGCGCGTGCAGTAAGCACCAAGGCCAGTAGCGTCATGGCATAGGGCAGGGAGCTGAAAAATTCCACCGGCAGCCCGACCGCGCTACTTTGGGCAAGAAGCGCGAGGCTGTCGAACAGCGCGAACAGGAGCGCGCCAAGCATCGCGCAGACCGGCGGCCGGTGACGACGACCGCGATTGCCACATAGCCGCGGTCGCTGGTCACTTCATCCAGATTCGGGCCTTAAGCGGCGGCCGTGGTCGGATCGATCAGCTTTTTGACTTCGGTGATTTTGGTCGCGGGGAAGCCGCTGATTCGCGCATGCTCGTTGATGATGGCCTCGTCCTTGGCGAGATAGACGCAGAAGGTCTTGTTGTCGGCCACAAAGCTCTCGACCCATTGAATATCCGGCCCGAGCTGCTGCAGGGTTTCATTCGATTTTGCGGCAGCCGCGCGGAGTTGCTCGCGTTCGAAAGTGCCGACCTTCGGGATGTCTCGCTCGATGATGAATCGTCGTAGCGCCATTGTCGCCTCCATGACTCAAGTCACTCTCAAGTACACATCACTCAAGTACGCATCGCAACGGGCGCTCTGCAGGTCGCGCCATCGTTCGGCGCAATCACATGGTACGCGATCACACGACGCGCATGCAGAACGTCAAATCAATCGATGGTGTCGATGAGCGAGTCAAGCGCGCCGGAAAAATGCGAATCTATTGCGCCGATGTGCAAAGAAAGTAGCGCGAATTTTCTATTGGCAAAGTCGGAATTGCATTCATTTTCTATCGAAGAAATTCAAACCGCTATGGCTTGTCCGCTGGTGAATATTTGAGGGTCGGCACGCCGATGCGGGCAAGCGTCGCAAGACGTTGATGCGGGTCGAAAGTAGGAAGGAACTTTCCTCGCAGCCTCAGGTTCCTCCTGCAACCGCCGGAGGATCGCTAGGAACGATAACCGCCTGGAAAGAACGTTCAGCCGCGTGGCGGTGCTGTCGCTGTTCCTGTGTCGGCGACCAAGCGTAGCATACGTCGGCCGTTGTCTTATGACGGATCCGCGCCTCACGCACGTCATTAGCGGAGGCCATCAAGCGCCCGCGTGGGAGAGCGGCCCATATTAGAGTCTGTGCTGTTTCTCGCCGGCCTTGTCGTGGTCGCTTGCTGCGCGCTCGGCGGCCTCTACTGTTTGTTGCGGCACGCGTCGGATGGAGCAGTTGCCCAAGATGCGCTTGGGAAGCCGCTAATATCGCAGTGAAACTCCTCCTTCGGCTGCGCCACATAACGGTGGGCGCCGCGAGCGCGCGTTCCTTAAACGGCAAATCGAGCCGCTGCCAGACCTCGACCCAGGCTTCGGCCAGCGCGTCGATCAAGCCGTCATCATGATCAGGGCTGCCGTGATGCGCAGCCGCTCCTTACCCCTCGGCACCGTCGGATATTGATCGGCTGGATGTAGATGCCGTGTTCAGTGAGCAAAAGATCGCTCGCTTCTTGGCAGCGCTCCGGATCGCCGACGAAGACCAGCACGATATGCGTCGGACTCGTCATCACCGGCAACGCGGCACGGTCAGCACCTCCATGGTGCGCGCCGCTCGCTCCTGA
>DATMQV010000302.1:0-10271 GCA_035566615.1 Xanthobacteraceae bacterium | reverse complement strand
TTTGAAGCCGCTATAGGGCGTCGTGCCGTTGAGCGTGAAAACATAGACCTCACCGATCCGCGGTACTTGCCTGAGGATTGCTAGCGCCTGGCGCGCTAACGGCACCTCATGCCGGCGATTATTCTTCACCCGTTCCCGCGGCAACGTCCAGGTGCCCGCTTCAAGGTCCAGCTCGGACCACGTCACGCCGGCGACCTCACCACGCCGCTGGCCAGTTAAGATCAGCAATTGCAAGATCGATCCGTATGGAAAGCCGATCTCCTCGGTAGCTTGCCACACACGACGCAGCTCGGCGTCGGTCAGCACGCGCTCCTGGGGCGTTTCCTTGTTCGGCGCAGCAAGTTCGGCGGCCGGGGAGCTGGAGAGAAGATCGTTACCGACGCACCACCTGAAGAATGTGGTTACGATACTGTGCACACGATTGGCCGCGACCGGGCCCTCAACACTCGCCAGCAGGGCGCGTATATCTGCGCGCGTAATGCCGTCGAGCCGTCGCCCGCCCCAAGCGCCAACGACGTAATGCCGTAACCAATACCTCGCTGCATACAACGTGGTCGGCCGATAGTTCTTGCAGTGGCGTGCCAGAAACTGCTCGACGCCCTGCGCGACGGTCTCCACCCGCGCACTGGTCGGGCCACGGCCCTCGCTAACGCCACGCAGAACCCTGGCCGCTGCGTCACGCGCCTCTTTTAGGCCGAAGGCCGGATAGCTTCCAATCGTATGCTTGATCGGCTTGCCACCGAGGCGACAGCGCACGGCCCATGATTTGGATCCAGTTGGCTGAATGATCAGATACAGCCCGCGCATATACGCATCGGCGATCTCCCGTCGCACGTCAGCAGGGCGCGCCATCTCGACGCCCTTCGCAGTCAACCTCACGCCAATCCTCCGGTCTGGCAATGCCCGGAGTCGTCAGGCGCGACGGCTAGAAAGCGGCGCAAATATTGAGCTTATAGCGAGTGGGCAGGGTAACGCTGTCAGGTGATTACCGTCATCTCTCTATGTTGTTCATGCACGAACACCACGCGGCCACGACTTCGGGAGTCGCGCCTTCCCGCTTGTTGTCGCCGACGCACTTCTTGATCCAAGCGGCGTCGTCGGCATCGGCCAGCGCCGGCGTGATCGACGAGGCGAAGCCAAGACCCATGACACCAAGGCACATAATCACCGACAAAGAGACGATACCTGCCTTCATAGGATTCTTCCTTTCCGGGAGATCGATCGGGCTTAATGGCCCGCGCCTGTATAAGAACAACGACAGTTTTTTGCCACAATTGAAACACGCGTGTACCAGCTTGGTTAGCCGGCCGTTGGCGTTGCGGGAGACGAGCGGCTAAAGGGGCCGGGGGGCGCAGCGTTCTCTTTCCGTTCACCATCTCTGCGGTCAAATGAGCCGGCTTGCCGGCGTCACTTGACTCAAGAACATTCAGTGAACTATGTTCCCTCTCTGTTCAATGTATGGGGAGAGGCACCATGGTTCGCGCAGTCGCTGAAGAAGCTTTAGCGCTCGCTTCGGTCACTTTGTTTCTGGCGATGGTCGCCGTGTGGGTGCAGGTGCTCGTGGTCATCTAGGCCCACCCCGCGCGGACCATGACGCCGCGACAGAAGGATTTGCGGCACAAAGGAGCCGCGAGCAGGGCCGCGACAAACATCCTGTGCGCGGCGGTGGTGGCACCGCTCAAGACGATGGACACCGCCGCGCGCCGTCTCGCATCTTGGCGGCTGGCAGAATCGGCAATCGCGAGAATCTGGAATTATGCCCGCCGCAACGCCCGGCTTCGTGCATCTGCACGTTCATTCGTCTTATTCGCTGCTCGAGGGCGCGCTGATGATTGCGCGCTTGGCGGAGCTTGCCAAGAAAGACCGCCAGCCGGCGCTGGCGCTGACCGACACCGACAACATGTTCGGTGCGCTGGAATTCTCCGAGAAGATGGCGGGCGCCGGCATTCAGCCGATCATCGGCTGCGCGCTCGGGATCGACTTCGGCGATCAGGAGCATCGCGGGCCGGCGGCCGGGCAGGGCTTTGCCCGCATCGTGCTCCTTGCGGCACGCGAGCAGGGCTACCGCAGCCTGATGCGGTTTTGCTCGCGCGCATATCTCGACACCGAGCAATCGGAGCAGCCGCACATCAAGCTGGCGTGGCTCGACGGCGAGGCGGGCGGATTGATTGCGCTCAGCGGCGGGCCGAACGGTCCGCTCGATCGCGCGATCGGCGCGGGCCAAAGCGCGCTTGTGCAATCGCGCTGCGCGGAATTGCAGCGCCTGTTCGGCGACCGCTTTTACGTCGAGCTGCAGCGTCACGGCATGGCGGCGGAGCGGATCGCGGAGCCGGCGCTGGTCGAGCTTGCCTTTGCGCGCGGGCTGCCGCTCGTCGCGACCAACGAGCCGTTTTTCGCCGCGCGTGACGACTACGAGGCGCACGATGCGCTTCTCTGCATCGCCGAGGGCCGGCTGATCGCCGACGGCGACCGCCGCCAGCTCACGCCTGAGCACCGCTTCAAGACCCGCGCGGAAATGGCGTCGCTGTTCGCCGATCTGCCCGAGGCGCTGTCGGCGACCGTCGAAGTGGCGGAACGCTGCGCCTTCCGGCCGCGCACCAAGGCGCCGATCCTGCCGCGCTTCTCGACCGTGAAAGCGGCCGAAGCGAAGCCTGACGAAACCGCCCTCGCGGCAGAAGCCGCCGACGCCAAGGCTCCAGCTGTCAACGAAGCCGAAGAGCTGCGGCAGGCGGCGCGCGCCGGCTTGGAGCGGCGGCTCGCGCGGCATCCGCTCGCGCCCGGTCACACGGCCGAGGAGTATTACGATCGGCTCGCCTTCGAGATCGGCGTCATCGAGAAGATGAAATATGCCGGCTACTTTTTGATCGTCGCCGATTTCATTCAATGGGCGAAGGCGCAAGGCATACCGGTCGGACCGGGCCGCGGCTCCGGTGCCGGCTCGTTGGTCGCCTATTCGCTTACCATCACCGATCTCGATCCGATCCGCTTTGGGCTCCTTTTCGAGCGCTTCCTCAATCCGGAACGCGTCTCAATGCCGGATTTTGACATCGATTTCTGTCAGGAGCGCCGCGACGAGGTGGTCCGCTACGTACAGGAAAAGTACGGCCGCGATCGCGTCGCGCAAATCATAACGTTCGGCACCTTGCAGGCGCGCGGCGTGCTGCGCGATGTCGGCCGTGTCTTGCAGATGCCCTACGGCCAGGTCGACAAGCTGTGCAAGCTTGTGCCGCAGAATCCGGCAAACCCGATCACGCTCAAGCGCGCAATCGACGACGAACCGCGGCTGCAGGCCGAGCGCGATCGCGATCCCGTGGCCCGCCGCGCGTTCGATATTGCGCAGAAACTCGAGGGACTGCATCGCCACGCCTCGACACACGCCGCCGGCGTTGTCATCGGCGACCGGCCGCTGAGCGAATTGGTGCCGCTCTATCGCGATCCGAAATCGCTCATGCCGGTGACCCAGTTCAACATGAAATGGGTCGAGCCGGCCGGCCTCGTGAAGTTCGACTTCCTTGGCCTTACGACGCTCACCGTGCTCGATCGTGCGGTCAAACTGATACAGCGGAGGGGCATCGATATAGACCTCACGGACTTGCCGCTCGACGACACCAAGACCTATGAAATGCTTGCCCGCGGTGAGACGGTCGGCGTGTTCCAGGTTGAAAGTGCGGGCATGCGCCGCGCGCTGATCGACATGCGTCCGGATCGCTTCGAAGACTTGATTGTGCTGGTCGCGCTCTACCGGCCGGGACCGATGGCCAATATCCCAACCTATTGCGCGCGCAAGCTCGGCCACGAGACGACCGATTACCTTCATCCGAAACTGCAGCCCATCCTGGAAGCGACCTACGGCATCATCACCTATCAGGAGCAAGTCCAGCAGATCGGGCGCGATCTCGCGGGCTACAGCCTCGCCGAGGCCGATCTTCTGCGCCGCGCCATGGGCAAGAAGATCAAATCCGAGATGGACGCGCAGCGCGGCCGCTTCTTGCAGGGCGCCAAGGATCGCGGCATCCCGCCGGCCACGGCGGAGGCCGTGTTCGACGCCTGCGCCAAATTCGCCGAATACGGCTTCAATAAATCGCATTCGGCGCCGTACGCGCTGCTCACGTATCAAACCGCCTACCTAAAGGCCAACTACCCCGTCGAGTTCCTGGCTGCGTCGATGACGCTGTCGATGAGCAACACCGACAAGCTCGCCGAATTCCGCACCGAGGCCGAACGGCTGGCCATCAAGGTCGAGCCGCCCTCGATCAATCGCTCGGGCGTCGAATTCGATGTCGCCAGCAACACCATCTACTACGCGCTGGCGGCGCTCCGCGGCGTCGGCCGCCAAGCGGTCGAGAGCATTCTCGCCGCGCGGGGCGAGCGGCCGTTCGCCGACCTGGCCGATTTCGCCCGCCGCATCAATCCGCGCGCGGTCAACAAGCGCGTGCTGGAGAGCCTCATCGCCGCCGGTGCCTTCGACGCCATCGAGAAAAACCGGGCGCGTGTTCTGGCCGTCGCGGACACCATCCTCGCCACCGCGCAACGCACCCACGAGGACGCGGCGATCGGCCAGTCGGAGCTGTTCGGCGGCCCTGCCGCGTCCGCGCCGATCGTTTTGCCCGCGGTCGAAAACTGGTTGCCGGCCGAGCGGCTGCAACGCGAATACGACGCCGTCGGCTTCTTCCTCAGCGGCCATCCGCTCGACGATTATGCCGCCGCGCTCAAAAGGCTGCGCGTGCAATCCTGGTCGGAGTTTTCGCGCGCCGCGAAGGCGGGCGCTGGCGCCGGCCGCGTCGCGGGCACGGTTGTGGCGCGCACCGAGCGGCGCACCAAGAACGGCACCAAGATGGGCATCATCGGGCTGTCGGATCCGAGCGGCCACTATGAAGCCGTGCTGTTCGCCGAGGGGCTGGCGCAATATCGCGACCTGCTGGAGCCGGGCACCGCGGTGCTTCTCTTCCTCACCGCCGAAGTGCAGGGCGACGAAGTGCGCGCGCGCATCCAGTCGGTCGAACCGCTCGATCAGGCGGCGGCGAAGATGCAGAAGGGCCTGCGCGTGTTCCTGCGCGACGAAGCGCCGCTCGAAGGCGTGGCAAAACGGCTCCAACCGATCGTGGTGGGTGCAGCCCGCAACGGCGCCGACCACGGCGACGGCGAAGTCTCGATGGTGCTCATGCTCGGCAACGGCAACGAAGTCGAGGTCAAGCTGCCTGGGCGTTTCAAGGTCTCGCCGCAGATCGCCGGCGCCATCAAGGCGGTGACCGGCGTGGTGACCGTCGAGGCGTTGTAAGCTTTACCGCTCGTACCCGCGAACGAAAGCGGGGACCCAGCCGCCGGATTCCCGCCTTCGCGGGGATGAGCGGGAGATGTGCCTTGTGCACGATTTGAAATTTCCGGCATTAATCGCTATCTCAAGCGCGGCGCGCTAATGCGCCCCTAAAATCTTCCCAACACATCGTTAATTCAGGCGGCCAGCACCATGCTTCGGATCGAGAATCTCGTTTTTGACGCCTGGGGCCGGCGTTTCTTCGATTCGGCGAGCGTCGCGATTCCGTCCGGAACCAAGGTCGGCCTGGTCGGCCGCAACGGCGTCGGCAAGTCGACGCTGTTCAAGATCATCATCGGCGATCTGGTGCCGCTCAGCGGCCAAATCCTGCTGCCGAAATCGGCGCAGATCGGTTCGGTCGATCAGGAACACCCGGCGACGCCGGTCACGCTGATCGACACGATCCTCGCCGCCGACACCCGGCGCGAAGCACTCAACGTTGCGCTCGAAACCGCGGCGCCCGAAGAGATGGCGGAGATTTATCACGAGCTCAACGTCATCGATGCCGACCGGGCGCCGGCGCGCGCTGCGGAAATTCTCGCCGGCCTTGGCTTCGCCAACGCCGATCTCGAACGCCCGATGGCGGAATTTTCCGGCGGCTGGCGCATGCGGGTAGCGCTCGCCGCCGCCCTGTTCGCCGAACCCGATTTGCTTCTGCTCGACGAGCCGACCAATTATCTCGATCTGGAAGGCGCACTGTGGCTGGAAGCGCGCTTGAAGAAATATCCGCACACCGCGCTGATCATCAGCCATGACCGCGAGCTTCTGAACAATTCGGTCGATGCCATTTTGCATCTGAGCCAGGGCAAGCTCGAGCGTTATACGGGCGGCTACAATCAATTCGAAACGCGGCGCGCCGAGAAGACCCGGCTGCAAGCGGCCACCAAAGTCAAGCAGGACGCGGAGCGAGCGCACCTGCAGCGCTTCATCGACCGCTTCCGCGCCAAGGCGAGCAAGGCGACGCAGGCGCAGTCGCGCATCAAGCGGCTCGCCAAGCTCGAGCCGATTGCCGAAGTGGTGGAGGAGCGCGTTACGCCGTTCACGCTGCCCTCGCCGGCGCGGCCGCTGGCGCCGCCGCTCTTTCAGCTCGAAGGCGCGGCCGTCGGCTATGACGGCAAGGCCGTGTTGCGCAACCTCAATCTGCGGCTCGATGTCGACGACCGCATCGGGCTTCTCGGCGTCAACGGCGCCGGCAAATCCACTTTTGCGAAAATGGTCGCCGGCGCGCTGCCGTTGCAGGCCGGCGCGATGAAGCGTGAGCAGCGCCTCAAGGTCGGCTGGTTTCATCAGCATCAGATCGAGGCGCTCGATCCCGAGGATACGCCGCTCGACATTTTGCGGCGCGAGCGGCCGGACGACAGCGAATCCTCGCGCCGCTTGCGGCTGGCGCAGTTCGGGCTTTCCTTCGACAAGCAGGAAACCACCGTCGCGAATCTTTCCGGCGGCGAACGCGCGCGGCTTCTGCTCAATCTCGTGGCGATGAGCGCGCCGCATCTTCTGATCCTCGACGAACCGACCAACCATCTCGATATCGACAGCCGCCGCGCGCTGCTTGATGCGCTCAACGACTATGAGGGCGCCGTCATTCTCATCACCCACGACCGCTCGCTGATCGAGCTTGTGGCGGACCGGCTGTGGCTCACCGCCGACGGCCGCATCAAGCCGTTCGCGGGCGACATGGAGGACTATGCGCGCTTCGTCATCGAGCGGGCGAAGCTTGGGTCCGCCGCCCCGTCGCAGAATGCCAATGGCCGGGGCGAGGCAGGCGAGGGGGAAGAGGCCGATGCCGCATCCTTCGACGCGGCCGCCTCAGCACGGCTCGCAGCCAAGAAGGCCGCAAAAAAGCGCCGCCGGCGCGGGCTTTGATCGGACTTATTGCCGGGGAGCGCCGAGTTTTCGGATGCAGACCGGGTCGCCGTAGCCGACACCGGTGCATTCCATATCCGGACCGAAGCCGAAGTTGGAGCCATCGCGCGTCAAACTCGCCGGTCTCAGGATGCCGACGACTAAAAGGACAACGAGAACAAACGCGACGAAGGCGATCGCGAGAAGGTCACCGCGTTTCGGCGGCGGCCAACGAGGCCGTTTGGGGGCTGGCGTCGTCACGAGAAGGCCTCGGCAAGTGGCCGGTCCGGCTCCTTTATTTACCGTCTCTGGGCTAAGACATTGTTGCGCCTTGGCCTCGCTCCCTATATAAGCCCGGCAAACTTCACACGCGGACCCTGGCTTTTAGCCGTCCGGTGCTCGGCCCGAAAGGGCTCGGGCTCATCGGTCCGCGGCGGATCAACCGGAGAATGACTATGGCGCTGCCCGACTACAGCATGCGCCAGCTTTTGGAAGCTGGCGTTCACTTTGGCCATCAGGCCCACCGTTGGAACCCGAAGATGGCTCAGTACATCTTCGGCACCCGCAACAACATCCACATCGTCGATCTGACGCAAACCGTGCCGATGCTGCACCGCGCCTTGCAGGCGGTCAGCGACACGGTCGCCAATGGCGGCCGCGTTCTGTTCGTCGGCACCAAGCGGCAGGCTCAGGACGCCATTGCCGAAGCCGCGAAGAAGTCGGCGCAATACTACGTCAATTCGCGCTGGCTCGGCGGCACGCTGACCAATTGGAAGACGGTGTCGAACTCGATCAAGCGGCTGCGCGCGCTCGACGAGATGCTCGCCTCGAACGAGGCGCAGGGCTACACTAAGAAAGAGCGGCTGACGCTGCAGCGCGAGCGCGACAAGCTCGACCGCGCGCTCGGCGGCATCAAGGACATGGGTGGACTTCCCGATCTGGTGTTCGTCATCGACACCAACAAGGAAGATATCGCCATCAAGGAGGCGCGGCGGCTGAACGTGCCGGTCGCCGCCATCGTCGACACCAATTGCGATCCGGATGGCATCACCTACGTCATTCCGGGCAACGACGACGCCAGCCGCGCTATCACGCTCTATTGCGATCTCATCGCCAAAGCGGTGATCGACGGCATTTCGCGCGGCCAAGGCGAACGCATCGATCTCGGCGCGTTGCCCGAGCCGTTGGCCGAAGAGGTGCCGCCGCCCGAAAGCGACAAGCTCGGCTATCAGCCGCTGTCCGGCCCGCGCGGCGTCGCCGACGACCTCAAGAAGTTCCCCGGCGTGTCGCCGGCGATCGAAAAGCAGCTCAACGATCTCGGCATTTTCCACGTCTGGCAGATCGCCGAACTGTCGCCGGTCGCGGCGCATGGTATCGGTGAAGAAGTCGGTTTGCCTGGCCGCGTTGAAGCCTGGATCGCGCGCGCCAAGGAGCAGATGGCGACCGAGGCTGAGTAACTTTCGCGTCGTTCCGGACGCGCATTGTGCGCGGCCCGGAATCCATCGTCACAAATCCATAGTCACAAGCGTGAAATTTCGTGTGCGAGTGACTATTTGCTGCAAGTGCGATGGTTATGGATTCGGGGTTTACCGCTTGGCGCGGCCCCGGAATGACCTGTGCGACAAGGACTTGTGCGACAAGCACTAATGACTGCGATAAGGACCGTGACAATGGCAAACATCACCGCAGGCATGGTGAAAGAGCTCCGCGAAAAAACCGGCGCGGGCATGATGGATTGCAAGGCGGCGCTCGGTGAGACCGGCGGCGATCTGGAAGGCGCGGTCGATTGGCTGCGCAAGAAGGGTTTGGCCAAGGCCGCCAAGAAGGCGGGTCGGGTCGCGGCCGAAGGGCTGATCGGCGTCGCCATCAAGGGCACCAAGGGCGTGCTCGTCGAGGTCAATTCGGAAACCGATTTCGTCGCCCGCAACGACCTGTTCCAGGGCTTAGTCAAGATGATCGCCGATGTGGCGCTCGATGCCGGCGCGGATGTGGACAAGATCCTCGCGGCGCGAATCGGCGACCGCACGACTGCGGATGCCATCAACGAGACGATCGCCAAGATCGGCGAGAACATGACGCTCCGCCGCGCCGCCGCGCTTTCGGTCGGCAAGGGCGTGATCGCGAGCTATGTGCATAGCTCGGTGACCGACGGCCTCGGCCGGATCGGCGTCTTGGTCGCGCTCGAATCGGCCGGCAAGGCGGATGAGCTCAAGGCGTTCGGCCGCCTGGTCGCCATGCATGTCGCGGCTGCCAATCCACAGGCTGTCGAGCCGTCCGGGCTCGATGCTGCCACCATCGAGCGCGAAAAAGGCGTGCTCGCCGCCAAAGCTGAGGGCAAGCCCGCCAACGTGGTCGAGAAGATCGTCGAGTCCGGCCTCAAGACCTTCTACAAGGAAGTCTGTCTGCTCGAGCAGGGCTACGCGATCGAAGAAGGCAAGAAGACCGTCGCCCAGGCGATCAAGGAGGCCGAAGGCAAGGTCGGCGGGCCGATCAAAGTCACGGGCTTCGTCCGCTTTGCGCTTGGCGAAGGCATCGACAAGGCCGAAGGCGATTTCGGCGGCGAAGTTGCGGCGCTCGCCGGCGCGCATTAAGCGTACGGGCTGCGTGGCGTGTAGGGTGGGTCGCGAGCGCAGCGAAACCCACCGAACGGCATGGTGGGTTAGATGGCTTTGCCGCCAACCCACTCTACGGGGCTGGACCATCCTCGATGGCGAAGTTGAATTATCGGCGGGTGATCGTCAAACTCTCCGGCGAGGCTTTGAGCGGGCCGGAAAAATTTGGCATTCATCAGCCGACCATCGACGGCTTTGCGGCTGATCTCGTGGCCGCTCACAGCATGGGAATAGGCCTCGGCGTCGTGGTGGGCGGCGGCAACATTCTGCGCGGCGCGACCATTTCGGAAAACGGATTGTCGCGGCCGACAGCCGACGCCATGGGCATGCTGGCGACCGTCATGAACGCTCTTGTGCTGGAGACTGCCATCGAACGCGCCGGCATCGGCGCGCGCACTATGTCGGCGCTGGCGATGCCGCAGGTCTGCGAGACCTACGAGCGCCGGCGCGCGCTGCGTCATCTCGAGGACAATCGCATCATCGTCTTCGCCGGCGGCACC
>DATMQV010000301.1:0-12431 GCA_035566615.1 Xanthobacteraceae bacterium | reverse complement strand
GGCGGCGGCCGCCAGCACCTGATCGGCGCCGCGTCCGGAACGCTGCACCAGCTCGCTGACGCCGACAATGCTATCCGACACCTCGCCAGTGCGGGCAGCTGCGCCGTCGACGGTTTTGGCGATCTTGCGGGCGACGAAATTCTGCTGATGTACCGCATCGGAAATGGCGCCGGAAATTGTCGACACTTGCACCATCGATTTCGCCATTGCGGCGTTGGCGCCTTGCACCAGCGCTATGACCTGGCCGACCGACAGCGTCTTGTCCTTGATCTCGGCCAGTGCGTTTGTGGTCTGCGCCGCCAGTGCTTTCACCTCCTGGGCGACGATCGCAAAGCCGCGCCCGGCCTCGCCGGCGCGATTGGCTTCGATCGCGGCATTGAGCGCCAGCAGATTGGTCTGCCGCGCAATCGCCGTGATCAGCGTCGCCACCTGATCGATGTCCTTTACCGTCGTCACCAGCGCCGAAGTGTTGGCGACGGCGCTGTCGGTGCGCCGCGTGGCCTCCTCGACCACGCCGGAAGCGCGCCCAACCTGCGCGCCGATATCGGCGATCGAGCCGGAGAGTTCTTCGATCGCGGCGGCAACGCTGGTGGCGCTGGCGGTGGTGTCCTGGGCCGCGACCGCCGCCTCACGGGCGTGGCGACGCGACTCATCCAACACCACGGTCATACCGCGGGCGACGGTTTCAAGCTCGGTCGCGGCGTGCCCGATCGAGGCGGCGATGGCAAGGATGTCGCGTTCGAACGCCGTCGCCACCGCATCAAGCGCCGCGCCCTTTTCCGCTTCCGCCCGCTGGCGCTCGGCGGCGCGGGCGCGTTCCGTGTCACGCAGCGCCAGCGCGTTGTTGCGAAACACGGCGACCGCGCGCGCCATGGCGCCGATCTCGTCGCCACGACGGCCGCCGCCGACCGGCACGGCGAGATCGCCGCCGGCCATCAGCGTCATCGCCCGCGCCATGCGCCGCAGCGGCCGGGTGACGGAAAATTGCGCCAGCAGGAATGCGACCAGCAACGCCGCGGCCGTGCCGCCGCTCAGGATCGCAATGGTGGTGCGGTAAATCCAAGCGCTGCGCTCGGCCACCTCGGCCTCCATGCCGCGCGCCCGCGCGCCGAGAATATTGATCGGCCGATCCATGTGACCGGTGACATCATCGCGCGCCGGATCGAACTTGAAATTCACCAAGCGCGCGGCCTCGTTCCGCTCTTCCTTCTTCACGGCGCGGCTGACGTCGGTAGCGATGTTGTGCGCCAGCTCGAGCTTGTCGAAGATGCGGCGGACGTCGTCACTTGCCGCCGGGTAGTCTGCGAGCACGTTGTTCAGCGCCAGCTTGGCGGCGCTATATTGACCCTCTATGTCGTCGGCCGATTCCCTGGCCTGGTCGGCATCGGAGGCGGAGTAGACTTTATAGGTGGCGACGCCGAACGATTCGATCGCCGCCTTGGCCTCGGCCAGCGCCAGCCGCGCCGGGGCGAAATGGCGCGTGACCACGGCGTTGAGCCGGTCAAGCTCGTCGAGCCGCTGCAGGCAGAAACAATTGGCCGCGATCGACAAAAGTCCCAGTGCGCCGATCAGCAAAACTGCCTTAATGGCGATCGGCAAATGGATGAATTTCAATATCGGCATGGCGGGCAAAGAGGGCTTGCGCGCGGCTTTTAGCGGAACAAATGTTCCCATCCGCTTAACGGCGCAGTTACCCTGCTGTAAGCTGCGCGTCACAAATCTTCATCGACTGAGTCGGCTGAGAAACCGATGCGCCAATACCTCGATCTAATGGAGCGCGTGCTCTCCGAAGGCGTTGAAAAACGCGATCGTACCGGCGTCGGCACCCGCTCGATTTTCGGGCATCAGCTGCGCTTCGATCTGGCGCGCGGATTTCCTCTCGTCACCACTAAGAAGTTGCACCTGAAATCCATCATCTACGAATTGCTGTGGTTCCTGCGCGGTGACACCAACGTCAAATATCTCGACGAGCATGGCGTTACGATCTGGGACGACTGGGCCGACGACAACGGCGATCTCGGCCCGGTCTACGGCCGGCAATGGCGTGCATGGCCGACCGCCGACGGCCGCTCGATCGATCAGATCACCGACGTGGTGAATGAAATCCGCCGCAACCCAGACTCGCGGCGGCTGATCGTCACCGCGTGGAATCCCGGCGAGAACGAGCGCATGGCGCTGACGCCGTGCCACTGTTTGTTTCAGTTCTACGTCGCCGACGGCGCACTGTCCTGCCAGCTCTATCAGCGCTCGGCTGACGTGTTTCTCGGCGTGCCGTTCAACATCGCATCCTACGCACTGCTCACGCTGATGATCGCACAGGTGACGAACTTACGGCCGGGCGCGTTCGTCCATTCATTCGGCGACACGCATCTTTATCTGAACCATCTCGAGCAGGCGCGGCTGCAGCTCAGCCGCAGCCCGCGTCCGCTGCCGACGATGAAGCTCAATCCGGCGGTGAAGGATCTGTTCGCGTTCCGCTACGAGGATTTTGCGCTCGAAGGCTACGAGCCGCACCCGCACATCAAAGCGGCCGTGGCGGTGTGATAGACGGCGTCATTGATGGTCCCCATCACCCTCGTGGCGGCGCTCGCCGAGAATGGCGTGATCGGCCGCGACAATGGACTGCCGTGGCGGCTCAAGTCCGACATGGTGCATTTCCGCGCCATCACCATGGGCAAGCCGGTGGTGATGGGGCGCAAGACTTTTCTCTCGATCGGCAGGCCGCTTCCCGGCCGCACGACCATCGTGGTGAGCCGCGACGGGGGGTTTGCCGCGCCGGGCATCGTGGTCGCTCCGAGCGTGGAGGCGGCGCTGACGGCCGCCCGAGGCGATGCGCTTCGCCGCGGAGCCGAGTGCATCATCGTTGCCGGCGGCGCCGACCTTTACGCCCAGACCATGCCTCTGGCCGAGCGGCTCCACATTACTTATGTGCACCGTGCGGTCGACGGGGACGCGTATTTTCCGGCGATCGATCGCGGCGTCTGGCACGAAACCGCGCGCGACGAACACGCCGCCGCGGCCGCAGATGATGCGGCTTTTGCTTTTGTTATCTACCGGCGCGCCGCGTCGTGACGGCGCGTTGTAACGGGCGGAACCCTCCCCTATAACCCCCCCGGAACCTCAAGGCCGGCAAGGCTGGCGCAGGAGAGATTTGATGCCGTGGAGCAACCAAACCGGCGGCGGCGGCCCATGGGGCTCGGGATCGCGCGGCCCCTGGGGGTCGGGACCGCAGCCATCGGGCGGCGGATCGCGGCCGCCCGATCTGGAAGAATTCCTGCGCCGCAGCCAAGACCGGCTGCGCAACGTGATGCCCGGCAATCTCGGTGGGCGCGGTATTGCCCTGATTGTGCTGGTGGCGGCGGCGCTATGGGCCCTTTCAGGATTTTATACCGTAGGGCCTGACGAGGTCGGCGTGGTGCTGCGGTTCGGAAAGTTCATAGCGCCGGAAGTGCAGCCGGGGTTGAATTATCACCTGCCCTATCCGATCGAGACCGTGCTGACGCCGCCGGCCTTGCGGGTCAACAAGACCGATATTGGTCGCGCCCCGGAGGACTTTACCCGCCGCGCCGGCACGCGACCGCGCGATCTGCCGGAAGAAAGTCTGATGCTGACCGGGGACGAGAACATCGTCGATGTCGAGTTCTCGGTGCTGTGGCGCATCAAGCCGGGCAGCGTTAGCGACTATCTGTTCAATGTGCAAAATCCGGAAGCAACGGTGAAGGCTGTGGCGGAAAGCGCCATGCGTGAGGTCATCGGACGCTCGAACGTGCAGCGGCTCCTGACGTGGCAATCGCAGCTCAGCGGGCCGCAGAAGAACATCGAAAGCGAAGTTCAGGACCAGGTCCAGAATGTCATGCAGAAAACGCTGGACTCGTATCGCGCCGGCATTCTGATCCAAAGCGTCCAGGTGCAGAGCATCAATCCGCCGGCGGAGGTCAACGACTCCTTCCTCGACGTGCAGGCGGCGCGATCGGATTCGGAGCGCGCGCAGAACGAGGCGCAGACCTATGCCAACCGGGTCGTGCCGGAAGCGCGCGGCCGCGCAGCCAAGATCTTTCAGGACGCCGAAGCCTATCGCGAGCAGACCGTCGCCGAGGCCAAGGGCGAAACCTCGCGCTTCCTGCAGATCTACGAGCAATACAAAAAGGCGCCGGCTGTCACCCGCGAGCGCATGTACCTGGAAACGATGGAACGCATCCTCAGCGATACCAACAAAACGATCATCGATACCGGCCGCGGCGGCCCGGCCGTGGTGCCTTATCTGCCGCTCACCGAGCTACCGACGCCGCCGAGCCGCAGCAGCACGCCGCGAACCGGCACTTCATCGACGGGAGGCGCGCAATGAGAATCGGTCTTGCCGGCGGTGTCATCGCCGTCCTTGTCATCGTCGCCATCATTGTCGGTTACGGCACGCTTTTCGCAGTGAGCCAGACTCAACAGGCGCTGGTGGTGCGGCTCGGTAAGCCGGTCCGCGTGATCACCGATCCGGGCCTGAACGTGAAAATCCCATTCATTGACAGCGTCATCTATATCGACAAGCGGATTCTCAATATCGAATCGCCGGCGCAGGAGATCACGCTTTCCAGCCAGGACAATTCGTCCACCAGCGGCGTCGGCGAGAAGCTCGTGGTCGACGCCTTCGCCCGCTACCGCATTACCGATCCGCTGAAATACTATCAGACGGTCGGCGTGTCGGGCGCCGATGCTCAGCTGTCCGTCCTGCTCAACTCGGCGCTCCGCAGCGTGCTCGGTCCGGCGACGTTGACCGATGTCGTGCGCGACCGGCGCGACGAACTGATGGTGAAGATGCGCAATCAGATCGACATCAGATCCAAGCCATACGGCGTCGAGGTGATCGACGTGCGCATCCGCCGCGCCGACCTGCCGCCGAAGAACAGCCAGGCGGTCTATCAGCGCATGCAAACCGAGCGGCAGCGAGAGGCGGCTGAATTCCGCGCCCAGGGCAGCCAGAAGAGCCAGGAGATCCGCGCCAAGGCCGATCGCGACGTGACCGTGCTGCTGGCAGAAGCCAATTCGCGCGCCGAACAGATCCGCGGCGAAGGCGATAGCGAGCGCAACCGCATCTTCGCCGACGCCTATAACCGCGATCAGGATTTCTTCTCCTTCTATCGCTCGATGCAAGCCTACGACAAGAGCATGCAGCGCGGCGATACGCGGCTGGTGCTCAAGCCGGACACCGATTTCTTCCGCTACTTCTCCAATCCGTCGGGACAGCCCCTGCCGGGCGCCGCGGCCAATTCTCCGGCCCCGACGCCGTCCCCCTCGCCAACGCCGCCAGCGCCAGGCTCTCAATAAGTCGTCTTCGATCCGATGTTCGATTTCTTGGCCGCGATCGGCCTGTTCTTCGCGATCGAAGGGATTCTGTTTGCGGCCTTCCCGCTCGGCACCAAACGCGCGATGGCCGCAGCCCTCGACATGCCGGACAGCCGCCTGCGGATCATGGGCCTTGTTTCGGCAATCGTGGGCGTCACTATCGTCTGGCTGGTACGACATTGATCGGCCGGCCTCCGGGCGGGTGGCGTCGAGCGGAATGGCATCGGCCCGGGGAACGGTTCCACGGCAATTCGGCTGGGGGAGAGAGAGGCGGATTCTGAAAGACGTACTGCGGCAAAACGTTCCTACCCGCTCGATTCAATCGGAAGCAATCGCACGGTAAGTGCTTAAGCCGACTGAAGGGATGCACTGAAACTTGAGTCGCTTTTCCGCCCCAATCGGGTTCCTAATAGCGGCCGCGCCCTCGCCTAAGCCTTGCGTCCGCCCATGGACGGGGGCACCCTTTTAACGCGTGATCCTGCAAGGAGCACAGATCTCCAATGTCTTCCTCGTCCATGTCCCGCTTCATTCGCACCGGCTTATCGAAGGGCTGCCAGCACGCGCGCTTTGGCGCGACGGCCGCCGCGATCGCCGCCGCGATCGTCGTGCTGCCGGCCTCTATGGCGGCGGCGCGCGGGCCCGAAAATATCGCCGACGTCGCCGAGCAGGTGATCGACGCCGTAGTCAATATCTCGACCTCGCAAAAGGTGGACGCGCGCATGGGCAACATGCCCGATCTGCCGCCGGGCTCGCCGATGGAGGAGTTTTTCGAGGAGTTCTTCAAGAACCGGCGCGGGCCGGGCGGACAGGGCGACGCCGATCGCGCGCCGCGGCGCATCAATTCGCTCGGCTCCGGCTTCATCATCGATGCATCGGGCCTCGTCGTCACCAACAATCATGTGATCGCCGACGCCGACGAGATCAACGTGATCCTCAACGACGGCACCAAGCTGCCGGCGCAGCTGATCGGCAAAGATTCAAAGAGCGATCTCGCGCTGCTGCGCGTGAAGACCGACAAAACTTTGAAGGCGGTGAAATTCGGCGATTCCGACAAGCTGCGGCTCGGCGAATGGGTGGTCGCCATCGGCAATCCGTTCAGCCTCGGCGGCACCGTGACCGCCGGCATTGTGTCGGCGCGCAACCGCGACATCAATTCGGGGCCGTACGACAATTACATCCAGACCGACGCCGCCATTAACCGCGGCAATTCCGGCGGGCCGTTGTTCAATCTCGGCGGCGAAGTCGTAGGCGTGAACACCGCGATCATTTCGCCTTCCGGCGGCTCGATCGGCATCGGCTTCGCGGTGCCCTCGAATTCGGCGGTGGCGGTAATCGACCAGCTCCGCCAGTACGGCGAGACACGCCGCGGCTGGCTCGGCGTGCGCATCCAGCAGGTCACCGACGACATCGCCGAAAGCCTCAACATCAAGCCGGCGCACGGCGCGCTGGTGGCTGGCGTCGATGACAAGGGGCCGGCGAAGCCAGCCGGCATCGAGCCCGGCGACGTGGTGGTCAAGTTCGACGGTCATGACGTGAAGGAAATGCATGACCTGCCGCGCATCGTCGCCGACACGCCGGTTGGCAAGGAAGTCGACGTGGTCGTCATCCGCAAGGGCAAGGAAGAAACGCACCGGGTGAAGATCGGGCGGCTCGAGGACGGCGAGAAGGCGGCGGCCGCCAATGCCGACAAGGACAACGCGCAGCCGCCCAAGACGGCCGTGCAGAAGACGCTGGGGCTCGAGCTGTCGAGCCTGTCCGACGATCTGCGCAAGAAGTACAAGGTGCGCGACAACGTCAAGGGCGTGATCATCACCGCCGTCGACCCGAGCGTCGCCTCGGCGGCGCCGGACAAAAGACTGTCGCCCGGCGATGTGATCGTCGAGGTGCAGTATCAGGCCATCGGCAACCCGACCGATCTGCAAAGCCGTCTCGATCAGCTCAAGACGCAGGGTAAGAAAGTCGCGGTGTTGCTCGTCTCCAATCCCGATGGCGAGACCCGCTTCGTGGCGCTGAGCTTGCAGTAGCAAGTCCGGCGCGCTCTACATCAGAAACACGCCCTTGCCGCCGACTCCTTGGTCGAACAGCCGATAGGCTTCGGCGGCCTGATCGAGCGACCAGCGATCGGTGTAGATCCGGTCGACATCGATGCCGCGCGCGGCGATGAATTTCGCGCAGTCGGCCTGGCCTACCGTCGAGAAAGTCCATGAGGCGATGATCGTCATCTGACGGCGGATCATGTCGGGGCTGACGCTGATCGTGACGTCGCCGCCCTCACCGACGAAACAGCACACGCCCCAGATCTTGGTCGCCCGCACGGCCGCAATGCGAGCCGAGGAAGCGCCCGACGTCTCCAGCGCGCAATCGACGCCGATGCCATGGGTCAGCTCGCGCAGCGCTTCGAGCGCATCGACCTTGGCGGGATCGATCAGAGCATCGGCGCCGAACTCCCGCGCCCGCTGCAAGCGCTGCGCGTTGATGTCAACGGCGATCACGCGCGCGTTCATGGCATGCGCCAGCTGTGTGGCCGAAAGCCCGACCGGTCCTTGGCCGAATATCGCGATCGTGTGACGCGCCGACAGGTTGAGACGAACCAGCGCGTTGTAAGCGGTTCCAGTGCCGCAGGAAATCGCGGCGCCAGCCGCGAACGAGAGCTCTTGCGGCAGCGGTACTAGCGTATTCGCCGGCACTTTCAGATATGGCGCGTGCCCGCCATCGTCGTTGTTGCCGTAGACGCGTACCATCGGCTTCGCGATTTGACAGAGCTGCTGCCAGCCGCTGCGGCAATAGTCGCAGGTGGTGCAGCCCTGATAGTGATGCACCATGACGCGCTCACCGACCCGCGCTTGCCCGGGTAGAACGGCGGCGCCCACCGCGCAGACGATGCCTGCCGGCTCGTGGCCGGCGATCGGCGGCCGCCCGATCAGCGATGGCATGTAAGGCGCCTGATCGCGCGGGCGGCGATAGTTTTGCAGATCCGTGCCGCACATCCCTGATGCCTTCATCTCGACGATCACGTCGAGCGGCCCAGGATTGGGATCCGGCACGTCGACATAAGACACCAAGCGATCGCCCGGAAAAGCTACGCCCTTCATGGTTCCCCCCTTTACTGCCGCCTTTGGCGCGCGGCCGAAGGCACGCATCGTCGCCGCGGGCCATTCGGCCCGTGATTTTTGGCGGTCCCTGGAGCGCGCTTATTGCGCCGCGACCTCGTTCTGAAAGTAGACGTCCACCTTCATGCCGACCAATAGCGGCCCCGGATCGGACAGCTCGATCAGCACGTCGGTGACGCTGAAGTCGCTGAGATTGCGCGAGCCCGGCGAATTGATACGCGCCGGCTGAACCAGCGGCGCGATCGAGACGACCTTGCCGGAAAATTCGCGGCCGCGAAACGCATCGGCGCGGACCACGGCCCTGCCGCCGAGCTTGATCTTGCCTACGTCGCGTTCATCGACCTCCGCGCGCACGCGCAAGCCGGTGAGGTCGCCAAGGAGCGCCAGTACCTGTGGCGCACTGGGCGACGCCAATTCACCGACCTTGGCATTGACCTGCAGCACGGTGCTCGCGATCGGCGCGCGGATCGTGAGCTTTTCCAATTCGGCAACGGCGGTCAGCAACTCGCCGCGGGCGACGTTGAGCTGTCCTTCATTGGCGGTCGGCAGCGGCGTGTCGGGATCGTCATCGAGCTTGTGCAATTGCACGCGCTTTTGCACGAGCCGCTCCTGTGCGCCGCTCCAGGCTGTGCGTGCGGCCGTGAGATCGGCGTCCGAGCCGCTGCCGCCGTGCTTGGCTTTGACCGCCGCATCGAAGCTGTCTCTCGTCTGCACTACGGCCGCTTCGGCGTCGGCCACGCCGTCCTCGGCTTTGCGCCGGTCGGCGGCTTTGCCGGCGCCTTGATCGTTGCGCGCACGCTTGCGCATCTCGACCTGTGCTTGCGAGGTGGCGACGCGGGCGCGGGCGCCTTCGTCGTCCAGACGGATCAGCGGCTCGTCGGCGATCACTTTCTCGCCGCTTTGCACCATGACTTCGCTGATCAGGCCGATCACCGGCGCCGTGACCTTGATCTCGCCCGAGCGCGGCTCGACCAGCCCGGGCGCCACCGCCTGCCAATTCTTGTCGTCCGCCGCTGGTTTTTGCGCGGTGCTGGTTTCGGCAAATGCCAAACCGATGACAGTGCCGAGAATGCCGATTGCGACCGACGATGCGGTCCAAATTTTTGCTGTCATGTCTTTGCCACTGACCTCGCTTTTGCAACGGGCGTCCGAGCGGCGCCGATGCCGGCCTCTTCGCCCACGATATTTCCGTCTTCGATGCGGATGATCCGGCTCGCAAACGGCAAGATGCGCGGATCGTGCGTGACCACGAGGACGGCATGCGCGGGATCCTTGGCGACCTCTGACAGCATCGCCATGATCGAAGACCCGTTCTCGCTGTCGAGCGCCGCCGTCGGCTCATCCGCCAGAATCGCGGCTGCGTCGCCGACCAAGGCGCGCGCGATCGCCACTCGCTGTTGTTCGCCGCCGCTCAGTTCGCGCGGATACCCATAGATTTTGTGAGCGAGACCGACGCGCGCGAGTGCGTCTTTCGAGCGCTGAACGGCTTTGCCGGAATGCTCGCCGCGTACGTCCAGCGCCAGGCGAACATTGTCCAAAGCCGTGAGCGTCGGAAACAGATGATAGGACTCGAACACGAAGCCGATATGCTCGCGCCGTAATTTGGCGAGCTGCTCCGGCCCGAGATTGGTGGTCGGCTTTCCGCAGACCCGAACAACGCCCTCGCTCGGCGACAAGATGCAGCCGAGCACCGAAAGCAGCGTGGTCTTGCCGCTGCCGGAAGGGCCCATCAGCAGCGCCAGCTCGCCGCTCCGCAGCGTGAGGTCGACGCCTTTGAGCGCCTGCACCTTTCCGGCGCCCTCGCCCAGAAACTTGACGACGCCGCGCGCCTCCATGACGGGCTCGCTCATCGGCTGAACACCATCGCCGGATCCATGCGCGTGACTTTAAGGATCGAGGACAGCGCGGAAATGACGCACATCACGATAGTGAGCAGGAACAAAATAACGGTCAGCGCCGGCGTCATCAGCACCGGCAGCGCAGAGTCCGAGGTCACCCTGACGACGAACAGCCCGATGAGGAAGGCGATGGCAAAACCGGCAACTGCGCTCAACAGCGCCTGCGCAATGATGACGGTGTGGAGATAGGTGCCCGAAGAGCCGATCGCGCGCAGCGTGGCAAATTCGTAGAGATGCTCCTTGGTGCTTGCATACAAAGTCTGCGCGACCACGACCGAGCCGACCACCATGGCGAGCAGAGCACCGGCAAACAGGGCGGCGCCCGCGCCGGTGCCGAACAACCAGAACGAGCGGCTGCGGCTACTGAATTCGGCCGCTGTCAACACCTCGGCCTTGGTGACGACGGACTGCAATTCGTTGCGGACGCGTTGCACATCGGCGTGCGGCTTGAGGTGCACAAGCAAATAAGTAACCTTGGTGCGCGGCGTGCCGGTATAGGCGCGCGCCCGATCGAGTTGCGTGAAGACATACGGCGTCGTCGTGAAGGAGCGGATGCCGTTGGTGACGGCGCGAACTTCGGCGCGGCGGTCACGCATTTCGGCCGCGTCCCCGATGCCCTTGACGCCCAGCCGATCCGCATAGGTACGGTCGACGGCGACCGAGTCCGGGACCGAGAGGGCATCGAGGCCGCCTTCGACCAGATTCCAGGGGAGCAATCCACCGACGCGCAAATCCGATCCGATGACCAAAACCGGCGAGGCGCCGCCGTTCGGCATACGCCATTGCGCAAAGCTGATCAGGATCGGGTCGACCTGCGACACGCCCTCGATCGATAGCGCCCTGTAGCGGTTCGCTTCATCCAGCAGCGAGGGGTCCTCGAAACATTTCGTTCCGAGCGGGACAATCCAAAGATCGGCCGGCGCATGGTCGATCATGATCGTCACCGTGCGCTCGAAGCTGACGAACAGGCCCAATTGGACCGTTACCAGCACAATCGAGAAGACAATGCCGATCACCGTCGCGGCGAAGCGAAGCTTGTCGTAAAGCAGATTTCGGGCGGCGAGGTTCAAAACCAGTGGCATAGGCACTGCAATACATTGTGACGGTAAAGCAGACGCGAAAATCCAAATGGTACCGCGCCACTGCCTTCCCCCTAAAGGGGGCCTCGAAAAGGGGCCTCGATCCAGCGCAAGGCGGCAACCGGCGGAAACCCGGGCCGCCCCCTACCTGGCGATCGGCCCTTTTTTCGGCAACCTTTAGGGCTTATATTCCTTTTGCCGGCGCAAGCCGGCTATGGCGATAAATGGCCGTCGGAATAAACCTTTCGGACCCGGGGGCGGTACCCGGCGACTCCACCATATGGGGTCGAAATAGGATCGACGAGGGCGTAAAGGGCGTGCTTTTGCTCGGCATGGTTCCGCCGTTATCGGGCCAAATTCATAGTTGCGAACGACAACTATGCTCCGGTTGCTCTGGCTGCGTAAGCAGTCCGAAAGACCGATCTAAAGTCCTGGCGTCTTAGCAGCGTCAGGCGGGGTTCGGAGGCACCTGGCAACAGAAGCCTCCACTTTCCGACGGGCGGCGGCAGTCATCAATCATCGGAGGACCGAGCGATCTGGACCTCCAGAAATCATGCCATATCTGCTAACTGAGTTACCGGCTCCTAAAGACTGGTTCTCGCCATGGCCACCGACCACATTCGTTACGACATTCTCGCGCAGGCGGCGCTGCGCGGCGTCGTGCGCACCGTTCTGGCGGACGCGGCGAAGAAAGGCTTGCCGGGCGAGCATCACTTCAAGATCACATTCAACACAACGGCGCCCGGCGTGCGGCTCTCCGAGCGCATGCGCGCGCGCTATCCGAAAGACATGACGATCGTCCTGCAGCACCAATTCTGGGATCTTGCGGTGACCGACCAGGCTTTCGAAGTCGGCTTGTCGTTCGGCGGCCTCCCGGAGCGGGTGACGGTGCCGTTCGAAGCAGTAACGGCGTTCTACGATCCGGCCGTGCAGTTCGGCTTTCAATTCGAAACCATCGACGGCACCGCTGAGCCAGAGGCGGACGAAGGGCCGACGACGGCCGAAACGAT
>DATMQV010000300.1:0-6719 GCA_035566615.1 Xanthobacteraceae bacterium | reverse complement strand
CGGATTTCAATCCGTGCCGGCGCACGATCTCGCGCATGGCGCTTTTGATCCTTTCCTGCTCGGCCGCGTTGAGATGACCGAAAAACGCGGCGTCATTTTCGTCCGCGAGTGCCGCAAGCTTCGGCAGCAGCGCCCGCCCCTTCGCGGTGATTGCCAAGGCTTGATAGCGCCGATCCTCGACGCTGGTCGTGCGCGTCACGAGCGCCTTGGCTTCAAGCCGGTCGGCGAGCTTCGAGATCGCGCCGCGGGTCATGCCGATCCGCTCGGCGAGCGCGCTCGGCGCCATCGCCTCGCGTTCGTACAATTCCCGCAGCACCACCCACTCGGCGACGGTGACGCCGCGTTCGCCAAGCTTGAGGCTGAACGAATGCGAGACCTGGTTCGAGACGAAGCGCAGCCAGTAGCCGAGATGCGCTTCCAGCGGGCTGACCGCTACCAGCTTACTCTTCACGCCGCCTTCTCGCGCTGGGCGCCCGGAAACCATTCGACGTGGCAGTCGCCGGTGCGGCCGTAATAGACGGCCCGCCGCCCCGCCAGAGACACGTGGTAGCCCACGCACCCGGCCTCCGCGATGCGCGCGCAGAATGCGCGATACTGAATTTCGCCGGGCTGGATGTCACGCACGGCCGCATCCACGCCGGCAGCCGAAAATTCGCGCGCGGGGGCGATACTGACAGGATCGCCCGCCACGACTTCGGATTCACCGTTGGGCAGGTAATAGGTCTTCTCGCCGCGCAGAAGATCGGTGTGATAGCGCTCGACGCCCGCTTGCATCAGCTTCATCACCACCTCTCCAAATGTCACCCGCTCCTCGTCCGAGGCTTGCGTGGCTTCCACCATGACATCTTTGATTTTCGTATCCATTGTCCGCTCTCCTGTCGGCTTCGGGGAAACGTCGCCTTGCTGTTTCCATGGAAACTAATATGGCGCGATACAGTTTCCTTGTCAACTACTATCGCGCAGGGGGCCTACGCGAACCGACTGGCGGCACTGCCGTTAGCAGACGGGAACTAAGTGCCAGTTGCCAGGCCGCAGCCGACAAAACCCCACGAATTTGTGCCTCGTGTCACATCCGCCGGTGCCTCTCATCGGTACTGTCTCAAGCAATCCGGCGACGGAGTGTACGACCATGAAAACACTGGTGAACGAGGTCTGGACCCAGATCGCCTATCACAGCGACGGGCACTTGGTGCACACGGACAAGAGAAGCGGAAAACAGACGATCAGCTTCCGGGTATGGCCCGATATCGCGAGCGCAAACAGGACGCTGGCTGAGGGGCTCGGCAAAATTCAATGGGAGGACGTCGACGAATTGTGATCCGACGCTGCGTTATATCGTGAGGACGGCGCGCCGGACGTTGATCTGTGCTCTTTACGATCGCGCTAATAACCTGACGTCGCTTCGTTCGCCCGGCTAGGAGCGCCGTTGGCCAGCAGGCAAGAGTCCCAATTGCCCGCCGATGAGTCGATCGACGATGCGCTTCGGCAGCGTGCGTGCCAGGAAATCCTGCAGCGGCTGCGGCGTCACGGTGTAGCGCACGCAGGGTCGCGAGGCAGTCAGCGCGCGCGACACCGCCTCCCCGATCCGCTCCGGCGGCAGGCCTTTCTTGCCGAGCCCAAGCATGATGCTGCGCATGCGCTCCAGCGCCGCCGCATACGGCGTATCGAGATAAGGCGTGATGTCGACCTGCTCGGCTTTGGCCCAGATCGCCGTCGCGACCGCACCCGGCGCGACGACGATCACGTCGATGCCGAACGGCAGAAGCTCGCGCCGCAAGCCTTCGGATAATCCCTCCAGCGCGAATTTCGAGGCCGCATAGGGCGACAGGAACGGCACGGCATTTTTGCCGCCGACCGAGCTGATATTGACGATGCGGCCCGGCGGGCCCGTGAGTGCGCGGTCCGTGCCGAGCAGCGGCCCGAACGCCTTGGTCGTGATCACGACGCCGGTGAGATTGATGTCGATCTGGTGGCGAAATTCGTCGAGCGGTAGTTCCAACAACGGCCCGGCGACGGCAACGCCGGCATTATTGACCAGGCCGAAGAGCTTTCCGCCGGCAAGCGCGTCGCCGACGCGCGCCGCGGCCGACCCCACCGCATCCTCGTCGGTCACGTCGAAAACAAGCGGCACGAACGCCGCGCCAAACTCCGCGGAGAGCCGCTCCGCGTCGGCCTTCTTGCGCACGCTGCCGAACACGCGGAAGCCACGCGCGATCAGGACCTTTGTGGTACCCCAGCCGATGCCGGTGGACGTTCCGGTGACGACGACGCTGCGCATGCAAGGCTCCTTGTGGGTGGCCGGGCTAAAGTCGAGTTGGCGCGGGGACGTTTGTTCTGTGGCGCCGGATCGGAAACGAAACGTCACTGGGCTTGCCTCGCCCCGCGTAATCATTAATGTGAAGCTTCCTTCACGTTTTGGGAATTCGCATTCGTGCCGGCCAAGCCGCACCATTCGCTCAAGCCCAGAAAACGGCCGGTTCAGGCCCGTTCGGAAGCGACCGTGTCGGCGCTTTTCGACGCAAGCATTCAGGTTTTGCTGGCGGTCGGGTACCGCAAATTGACCACCACGCGGGTCGCTGAGCGCGCCGGCGTCTCGGTCGGCAGTCTCTATCAATATTTCCCCAACCGGCAGGCGCTGATCACGTCCGTGATCGAGCGCTATCTCGATGGGCTGCGCGCCACCATCGAGCACCATTGCCGGGAGCTGCGCGGCTCGACGCTTGACCAGCAAGTCAGAGGCTTGGTCGATGCCGTCATCGCCGCGAAATGGGAGCACATCGAGGTATCGCGCGCGCTGCATGAGCCGCTTGCCGATATCGGCGGCACCGAGCTTGTTACCGCCTCAGCCGTCAAGATGGCCGGCTCGATCGCCGAGGTTCTGCGCAGTTGCGCGGATGCGTCATTTCGTGATGTCGATCGTCTTGCGCTACTGATCGTCATTTCCTGCAGCTCGCTGCTGCAAGCGGCGATCACCGACCAAACCGGCGCGATTGGCCGTGAAGCGCTGCGCGCGCACATGCGCGCGATGGTGCTCGGCTATCTGCATGAGATGCGCGCCGACGAAGCGCAGGCGGCGGCGGGATGAGAGCCTCGCGTCTCGCGCTGACAATTCTCGCGCTTTGCTTCATCGGCTTCGTCGCACTTTTCTCCGGCGGCTTCGCCGCGCTTGGCCAGACTGCCGCGTCGTTCGCTGCTTTTTTGGACGCGCTGTGGCCCGAAGCTGCGCATGAGGGCATCACGCGCCCGACCTTCGATGTTGCCTTCGCGGGACTGACGCCCGATCCGAACGTGCTTGCGGCCATGCGGCGCGAACCGGAATACGGCAAGCCGATGGGCGCCTACCTCGCCGGCCTCGTTTCACCCGCGCGCATCGGCATGGGGCAGCGCAAGTCGGCGCAATGGGCGGACACGTTGCGCTCAGTGCAGAACAAGTACGGCGTCGATCAAGCCATCCTGGTCAGCATCTGGGGCATTGAATCCTCCTTCGGCTCGGGCGCGCAGCCGTGGGATGTTTTCCGCTCGATCGCGACGCTCGCGCAGGCCGGATTTCAGCAACCGCTGTTTCATGACGAGATGTTGAGCGCGCTGAGGATTCTTCAGGACGGCCATATTGCACGGCGCGAATTTGTCGGCTCGTGGGCGGGCGCAATGGGTCAGCCGCAATTCTTGCCGTCGAGCTATCTGAAATACGCCGTCGACTTCGACGGCGACGGCAAAGCCGATATCTGGCGTAGCGTGCCCGACGTTCTCGCCTCCATCGCCAATTATCTGCAGAAGACCGGGTGGCAGCCGGGCGTGCCTTGGGGCTTTGAGGTGGTTGTGCCGGCAAGCTTCGATTATCGCCTCAGCCGCGGCACATTCGGCGAATGGACGCAACGCGGCGTGCAGCGCCCCGATGGCCGTCCCCTGCCCGCCGCCGGCCAAGCGATCTTGTTCTTCCCGACTGGCGCCGCAGGTCCGGCTTTTTTGGTCACCGATAATTTCATTGTGCTTAAGCGCTTCAACAACTCAGACGCCTATGCGCTCGCGGTCGCCGTGCTCGCCGACCGCCTGCGCGGCTTGCCGGGCGTTCTCGCTGCCTGGCCGGCGGACGATGTGCAGCCCTCGCGCCGGGAGCGCATCGCGCTCCAGCATCGGCTAGCGGCGCTCGGCTACAAGATCGCCGATTTCGACGGCCACTTCGATTTCGAGCTGCGCGACGCGGTGCGCGAACTGCAAGTACGGTTCGGCATGGTGCCTGACGGCCACCCCAGCCGCGCCTTTCTCGATCAGGTCGGCGTTGCAGCGGCGCGCTGATCTTCGCTGTCGCGACGAAGCGGACAATCAGACGGGTGCGCGCAGCTTTGACGACGACAGATCGAGAAGCGTGTTGAGCTCCGCGATCGATTTCGAGCCGATCGCCTTCTCGACTGCCGCCTGCGCATTGCGCCAGCGCGGCACGGCCTCGCGCAGCATGCGTAGTCCCTTCTCGGTGATCGCGACGATACGGACACGGCCGTCGTCCGGATCGGGAACGTTCTTCACCAGCCCCTTCACAAGCAGAGGCTTGAGATTGCGCGTAAGCGTCGTCGGATCCATCCCGAGCCACTCGGCCGTTGTTCCGATGGACGCATTCGTGCGCGCAAGGCTCGCGCCGCAAAGATAGGCCAACAGCCCGAATTGGTTGACCGTCAGCCCGGTCCGCTGCAGCGCATGGTCATAGAACTGGGTCACGCGGCGGGTCGCCCGCCGCATGCGCAGACACGTGCAGCCCATGATCTTTTGCAGGTCGTTGTCCATCACACTGCCGCGACTAGAGTGGGATGACTTTTCTTCGAATCGTCATCCCACTCTCTCCAGCCATTTGTTGCGCATGATCTTTTCCGAAAACCGGGTTCCACTTTTCGGGATCGTGCTCTAATCACGCGACGCGTTGATTTCGCCGAGGTGTCCTGATATCTGTATATGCAGTATTTAGATCCGGCGCAAGGCCCCTGGCTGGGGCAATGCAGGCGTAAGTATCTGTATATACAGACTTATGGAGTTGGCGATGGTGCAGCTTTCCGATCATCCGACGGTGCAGCGCATGCGCGCCGCACCTCCGAAAGACACGGCAGGCCCGGCGCTGCCCTTGGACGCGGATTGGCTGCGCATGCTGTGCCTTGAAGCCGGAGCCGACGATGTCGGCTTCGTGTCGGTCGATCATCCCGACCTCGCCGCCCACAGAAGCGACGTTCTCACGCTGTTCCCAGCCGCCAAGGCGCTGATCAGCATTGTGTGCCGGATGAACCGGGAAAATATCCGCACGCCGATGCGCTCGATCGCCAATCTCGAATTTCACCACACGTCCGACGAGGTGAACGATGTCGCGCGGCGGATCGTCCGGGCGCTCGACACAAACGGCATCCGCGCGATCAACGGCGGCGCCGCCGGATTTCCGATGGAGGCCGATCGCTGGGACGCCGGCAGGCTTTGGGTCATTTCGCACAAGCCGATCGCGGTGGCTGCCGGCCTCGGGCAGATGGGCATCCATCGCAATGTGATTCATCCGCGCTTCGGCAGCTTCGTCTTGCTCGGAACGGTGATCGTCGCGACCGAGATCGCGACCTACGCCAAGCCGCTCGACTTTAATCCTTGTCTTGAATGCAAGCTGTGCGTTGCCGCCTGCCCGACCGGCGCCATCAGCCCGGACGGCCATTTCAATTTCGCCGCCTGCTACACGCATAACTATCGCGAGTTCATGGGCGGCTTCGGCGACTGGGTCGAGACTGTCGCTTCCAGCGATAGCGCGCGCGACTATCGTCAGAAGGTGTCAGGCGCTGAGACGGTGTCGATGTGGCAGAGCCTGTCGTTCGGCGCGAATTATAAGGCAGCTTATTGCCTGTCCGTTTGCCTGGCCGGCGAGGACGTGATCGGTCCGTACCTCACCGACCGGAAGCAATTCATGGAAGAAACGCTCAAGCCGCTGCGCGAGAAGCCGGAAACCATTTACGTCGCGCGCGGTACCGACGCGGAAGACTTCGTCCCGCGCAGCCTGCCCCACAAGCGGGTCAAGATCGTCCGCTCCGGATTGCCGCGGCAAACCTCGATCCGGGGATTTTTGCGCGCGCTGCCGCTTGTCTTCCAGCGCGGGCGCTCGAAGGGGTTACCCGCGACTTATCACTTCACCTTCACCGGCCGCGAGCCGGCGCAGGCGACGATCGTCATCCGCGACCGCACGCTCAAGGTTACGGACGGCCATCACGGCGAGCCCGATCTGCGCGTGATCGCCGACGGCGACACGTGGCTGCGGTTCTTGCGCAAGGAAGCGAGCCTGCCCTGGGCGTTCCTGCGCCGCCGCGTGAGGCTCAAGGGTTCGCCGCGATTGCTGCTCGCCTTTGGGCGCTGCTTTCTGTCCTAATTCCGGCCGCGCCGCTTGGCCGCGATGGCCCCCTGAGCCGGCGGACACATTCTCTTGCGTGCGCTGAGATAACATACAACCCTTGGGCGGTGCTGGCAGCGCACCAAAATTAAAATCCCGGCGGCGTTAATTCGCCATTAAAGCCGATTTTTGAAAGGCGAGTATGCTCAGCATGTTAGGGCTTTCGGGTTTGCAAATTGACGACGGGGTTTGCAAATTCGGGCGCTTTCCGTTCGCGTCGATCGCGGCTTGCGCGCGCTGAAGCCGACTTGTCGGCGAAGCGCAAATAGCGCCGCACCATCATCTCGGAGAGACCGACTTCGTCGGCGATCGCACCGTC
>DATMQV010000299.1:0-11059 GCA_035566615.1 Xanthobacteraceae bacterium | reverse complement strand
CCGCCATGGCGGTGTCTCCTGCACGTTCGCTCATGCGCACTCCGCGTATCTCGAACGCAATCGCTTCAGATTGAAGCGGTTGGCGCTCTCAATTTTTTGTTGGAGCATGATCTTGTCGGAAAACCGGTTTCCACTTTTCCGGATCATGCTCTGTTTGTTGGAGCGTGATCTTGTCGGAAAACCGGTTTCCACTTTTCCGAGTCATGCCCTGAAAGTATTCGCCCTTCACTCGTCGCCAGCACGCAAGTGCTTGCGGCGACTTACGCGGCGCACAATGCCTTCTCGCGCTGGATCACTTCGGTCGCGAGCCGCAAATAGGCTTCGCTGCCACTGCACTTGAGATCGTAGACCAGCACGGGTTTGCCGTAGGACGGCGCTTCCGAAACGCGCACATTGCGCGGGATGACGGTATCGTAGACCTTCGGTCCCATGAATTCGCGCACGTCGGCGACGACCTGGCCGGAGAGATTGTTGCGCGCGTCGTACATGGTCAGCACGATGCCGTGGATCGTGAGCCCCGGGTTGAGCTGCTCGCGCACCTGATCGACGGTCTTGAGGAGCTGCGACAAACCTTCCAGCGCGAAGAACTCGCACTGTAGCGGCACCAGAATGGCGTGCGCGGCCGCCATCGCATTCACAGTGAGCAAATTGAGCGACGGCGGACAATCGACCAGCACGTAGGTGAAGTTTGTTTGCTCGGGCAGCGGCGTTTTCAGCGGCGTCAACGCGTTGCGCAGGCGAAAGGCGCGGTCGCGCGCCTGGCCGATTTCAAGCTCGAGGCCGGAGAGATCGAGTGTCGACGGCGCGAGGTGCAGCCGCGGGACCGCGGTCTGGACGATCGCGTCGCGCAACGGCTGCTCGCCGGTGAGCACGTCGTAGGTCGAGAAACGGCGGCTGCGCCGGTCTATGCCGAGTCCGGTCGAGGCGTTGCCCTGTGGATCGAGATCGACGATCAGCACGTCCTCGCCGATCGCGGCGAGCGCGGTACCGAGATTGATGGCTGTCGTCGTTTTGCCGACGCCACCCTTTTGGTTGGCAATCGCCAGAATGCGCGGCGGCCGCGGAACGCCGATGCGAGGAAGGGGCGGCGGCTCCGCAAACAGGTTCGCCGCAGGCTTTTCCGGATGCGGAAGATCGCTCATGGCAGCCGATGTCCCTTACTCTGTGAGTTGCGATGCCTGACCGCGCGCACCGGCTCAAGATGACGCACAACCAGGATTTGTGCTTTCGCGTCGGTTCGACTTCTGATTAAGCTATGCTCAATTTTCCAATATTTAGCGGCTTCGGTCAATTCAGACGCCACATCTTGTCCCTTGGGAAACAGGCCCAAGGCGCCTTTTTTCAACAACGGATACGCCAGCGCGAGCAGCTTGGGCAGCGGCGCCAAGGCCCGTGCCGTGACAACGTCGATGGATTCGGCGGCCTTGTCCACAAAGTCTTCGATCCGCAGCGCGTGAACGATGGCGGGAGCGCCCGTCACCTGCAGGGCCTCGCGCAGAAACGTCGCCTTCTTGCCGATGCTCTCGACCAAGTGGACCTTCGCACCTTCGGCGTCCGCAAGTGCGCAGGCGATGACGATCCCGGGAAAGCCGGCGCCAGATCCGAGGTCAGCCCAGACTTTAGCGTGGGGGGCCAAATCCAGAAGCTGCAGCGAGTCGGCGACATGCCGCGTCCAGATCACCGGGATGGTCGAGCGCGCGATCAGGTTTGTGTGTTTTTGCCAGGTGACCAAGTGCTCGATGAAGCGGTCGAGCCGCGCCGATGTTTCACGTGAAACAGGGGTGACGGCCAGGGCACGTTTGCGGTCGGCGGAAAGGTCGAGCGTCTCGCCCGGAGCCGTTTCCTCGCCGATCGCGCTCATGCGGCGCCGCGATCGCGCTTACGGCGTTCCCTGTGGACATGGGCGGCCAGCAACGTGAGCGCCGCCGGCGTGATCCCATCGAGTCGGCTTGCATGCCCGATGGTTCGCGGCCTGTGGGTCTGCAGCTTGTAGCGGACTTCGTTGGACAGTCCCGGCAGGGTCTCGTAGTCAATGTCGTCGCCGAGCGTGAGCGCCTCGTCACGGCGATACGACTCCACGTCGGCTGCCTGGCGGTCGAGATAGACCGCGTACTTGGCATCGATCTCCAGCTGCTCGGCGATCTTGGGATCGAGCTCACCGAAGCGCGGCCAGATGCGGGCGATTTCCGCGATGCCGATATCCGGATAGGACAGAAGATCGAAGGCCGAGCGGCGCTGGCCGTCGCGCCGCAGCTCAAGACCGTGCCGAGCTGCTTCGTTGGGCGTGACGTTCAGCGCCTCGGCCATCGCGCGCGCATCCTTAAGCGCAGCCATCTTCGCCCGATGCCGGCGGCCGCGTTCCGGGCCGATGCAGCCGAGCGCCATGCCCTTATCGGTGAGGCGCTGGTCGGCGTTGTCGGCGCGCAGCGCCAGGCGATATTCGGCGCGGGACGTAAACATGCGGTACGGCTCCGTGACCCCGCGGGTCACAAGATCGTCCACCATCACGCCGAGATAGCCTTCCGCGCGGTCGAACACGACGGCTGCCCCGCCCCCTGCCCGCGCTGCGGCGTTCAGGCCCGCGATGAGGCCCTGTGCGGCCGCTTCTTCGTATCCGGTCGTGCCATTGATCTGGCCGGCCAGAAATAGCCCCGGTAGCCGCTTGGTCTCGAGGGAAGGATAAAGCTCGCGCGGATCGACATGGTCGTATTCGATGGCGTAGCCGGGCCGGACCACCCGCGTGCACTCCAGGCCCGGAATGGACGCGACGATGGCAAGCTGAACGTCCTCCGGCAGCGAGGTGGAGATTCCGTTCGGATAGACGGTGGTGTCGTCCAGACCCTCCGGCTCCAGGAAGATCTGATGCCCATCGCGCTCACCGAAGCGCACGATCTTGTCTTCGATCGAGGGGCAATAGCGCGGGCCGCGGCTCTTGATCTGGCCCGAATACATCGGCGACCGGTGCACATTCGCGCGGATGAGCGCGTGGGTCGCCGGCGTGGTGCGGGTGATGGCGCATTCCACCTGCCGATTGGCGATGCGGTCCGTCAGCATCGAGAAAGGCTCGGGCGGATCGTCGCCCTGCTGCATCTCGAGCGCTGCCCAGTCGATGGTCGTGCCATCGAGTCGCGGCGGGGTGCCGGTCTTCAGCCGCCCAAGCGTAAAGCCCGCGCGTTCAAGCGTCCCGGAAAGACCGAGCGACGGCGCCTCCCCGACCCGCCCGGCCGGCGTCTGCCGCCCGCCGATATGAATGAGGCCGCGGAGAAAGGTGCCGGTAGTGAGGACCACCGCGCCAGCGGCAAACATTCGGCCATCCACCAACCGCACGCCCGCGACACGCCCGGCGACGAGCGCGAGGTCATCGGCCTCGCCTTCCACGATGGTCAAATTCGTCGTCTGCCGAAGCGCCTCCTGCATGGACGCCGCATAGAGCTTGCGATCGGCTTGCGCACGCGGCCCCCGCACCGCCGGACCCTTGCGCCGGTTCAGCATGCGAAACTGGATGCCGCCGGCATCGGCAACGCGGCCCATGAGGCCGTCGAGCGCATCGATCTCCCGGACCAGATGGCCCTTGCCGAGGCCGCCGATCGAGGGATTGCAGGACATCGCCCCGATGGTCGCAAAGCGGTGCGTCACCAACGCTGCGCGCGCGCCCATGCGCGCAGCGGCCGCGGCGGCTTCACAGCCCGCATGCCCGCCACCGACGACAATGACGTCGAAGCGATTGTCCACGTTAATCTCCGGAACGGTCGTCTTTTAGATAAGCCGCAATCGCGCGTCAAAAACCATTTGCGTTGTTGTTTCACGTGAAACATGTCTGCCGGAATTTCGCGAGCAAAGCGGTCATTTGCGCGAGCCCGGAAGACGATCCGTTAACGATTCATTTACCAATACAAAAATCTCGAAAAATCACATCGAGGATGTCCTCGACATCGACCCGACCGGTCAGCCGCCCAAGCGTCGTGGCAGCCGCGCGCAACTCTTCGGCGATCAGCTCTTCGTGCCCGGAAGCGCGCTGCGCGAGCGCGCGGTCCAGCGCGGCGACCGTCGCCTCCAAGGCTTGGCGGTGCCGCGCGCGCGTGACCAGCGCACTTTCGGTCGCTGCAAAGTAAGTTTGAGCGTAGGCCGAAAGCGCGCCAATCAAGGCTTCGACTCCGGATCCGGTCGCCGCCGAAATCGCAAATTGCTTGGCGTAAGGAGCGGACCGGGATTCACTGTTTATCCACAGCTTATCCCCAGCCAAATCGACCTTATTACATACCAACCAACAGTTTGTTTTCCCTCGGTTTTCCAAATTCTCTCCGATGGGTCGTTCGCTGGCCTGTGAGTCAATAACCCACAGGATCAGATCGGCCGACGCCGCACGCGCCGTCGCGCGCCGGATGCCCTCTTGTTCCACCGGATCGTCGCTCCCGCGAATGCCCGCCGTGTCGAGTAAGGTCACCGGATAGCCAGCGAGATCCAAATGAACCTCGATCACGTCGCGGGTCGTTCCAGGATAGGGCGACACGATTGCCGCCTCGCGCCGCGCCAACCGATTGAGCAGCGTCGATTTGCCCGCGTTCGGCGGCCCAGCAATAGCGACCACCACCCCGTCGCGCAGGCGCTCGCCCCTACCCCCATCGGCCAGCGATGCTCCGATCATGTTGCGCAATTGCTGCGCAGCATGAAGCGCCGGACCGACCAAATCCTCAGGCACGTCAGCCTCGTCGGAGAAGTCGATCCGCGCCTCGACCAGTGCCAGCGCCTCGATGATTTGGCGCCGCCACGCCTCCGCCTGGTCGCCGATGAGGCCCTTGAGCTGGCGATAGGCCTGACGGCGCTGCGCCGGTGTTTCGGCCGCAATCAGATCAGCCAGGCCCTCCACTTCGGTCAGATCAAGCCGCCCGTTGTTGAAGGCGCGCCGCGTGAATTCGCCCGGCTCGGCCATGCGGCAGTTCTCGACCCGACCCAGGGCGCCGAGCAAGGCAGCAATCACCGCCTGGCCGCCATGGACCTGAATCTCGGCCATGTCCTCGCCGGTCTCGCTGTTTGGGCCGGGAAACCACAGCGCCAACGCCTCGTCGATAATTTCGCCGTCTGCGGGATCGCGCACCCGTGCGAGTGCCGCGCGGCGTGGCGGCGGCACACGGCCGGTCAGCTTTTCAAGCGCCCTGCCCGCTTGCGGACCGCAAATCCGCACCACCGCGACCGCCACCGGCGGGCGGCCGGACGATAAGGCGAAAATGGTGGGGCGATCACTGGTCACGATTTATCCGGCAACTGTTTCGCTCGGTGTACGGCCGTGCCGTTACGGCGGCGTGCCAAATCCATCAAATCCCGGCAACTGCCACGGATCGCTAAACGTTGTAAGGAAGGAGCTTCGGAAAGTCGCACCCGAATACGATCCGAAAAAAGCCCGCCCCGGCTTGATCCGAGCAAACGCCGATTTTCGGATTAGATCACCCTTCAAGGACCAGCGCCGGAGCAAGAGCATGACCGCGACGAAAACCTCATCACACGATGAAGCCCGGAATGAAAACCGGCTCGCGCGCGAAACGAGCCCGTACCTCCTGCAGCACCAGCACAATCCGGTCGACTGGTGGGCATGGGGCCCCGAAGCGCTGGCGGAAGCGAAGCGCACCGAGAAGCCGATCCTGCTCTCGGTCGGCTATGCGGCTTGCCACTGGTGCCATGTGATGGCGCACGAGAGCTTCGAAGATGACGCTACCGCGCGCGCGATGAACGAGCTGTTCGTCAACATCAAGGTCGATCGCGAAGAGCGGCCGGACATCGATCAGATCTACATGGCGGCGCTGCATCATCTTGGCGAGCAAGGCGGCTGGCCGCTGACCATGTTTCTCACCCCCGCCGGCGAGCCGATCTGGGGCGGTACCTATTTTCCGTCCACGTCACGCTATGGCCGACCCGCCTTTGTCGACGTGCTGCGCGAGGTCGCGCGGCTGTTCCGCGAAGAGCCGGAGAAGATCGAGCAATACCGCGCAGCGCTGATGCAGCGGCTCGAGGGCGCGGCACGCAAGCCGGGCAGGGTGACGATCGGCGCCACCGAACTCAACAACGCCGCGCAGCAGCTCGGCGGCATCATCGATCCGGTCAATGGCGGCACGCGCGGCGCGCCGAAATTTCCGCAGGCGGCATTGTTCGAACTTTTGTCGCGCGCCGGCTTGCGCACCGGCGAGGCGCGCTATTTCGGCGCTGTCGATATTACGCTTCATCACATCTGCGAGGGCGGCATCTACGATCATCTCGGCGGCGGCTTCGCGCGCTATTCGGTCGACGAGCGCTGGCTCGTCCCGCATTTCGAGAAAATGCTCTACGACAACGCACAGCTCCTCGAACTGCTTGCCATCGCCCACGCGCGCTTCCACAAGCCGCTCTATCGCCAGCGCGCGCAGGAGACGGTTGACTGGCTCGCGCGCGAAATGACGACAGGCGAGGGCGCGTTCTCCGCTTCGCTCGATGCCGATTCCGAAGGCGAGGAGGGCAAGTTCTACGTCTGGTCCTATGACGCCGTGATCAAAGAGCTCGGCGCCGAGGACGGTGAATTCTTCGCACGCCACTACGACGTCACGCCGGACGGCAATTTCGAAGGCCACAATATTCTCAATCGTCTCAAGCCTGTTGCGCGCAGCGACGAAGACGAACAGCGGCTTGCCACGCTGCGCGCAAAACTCTTTGCAGCCCGGGCGCCGCGCGTGCGGCCCGGCCTCGACGACAAGGTCCTTGCAGACTGGAACGGCTTGATGATCGCGGCGCTGGCTAACGCCGGCCAGATCCTCGGCGAGCCGTCCTGGCTCACGATGGCCGAGCGCACCTTCGCCTTCATCGCGCGTGCCATGACGCGCGGCGACCGGCTCGGCCATTCCTGGCGGCAAGGCCAGCTCAAATTTCCGGGACTGGCATCGGACTTCGCCGCGATGATCCGCGCCGCGCTGGCGCTCTACGAAGCGAGCGGCCGGCAAAGCTATTTGGAGCAGGCGCTGTCCTGGCAGCGTGCGCTCGATCGCGACTATGCCAATGCGGAGGACGGGACGTATTACCTCACCGCTGCCGACGCCGAGGGCTTGGTCATCCGCCCGGCCTCTACAGCAGATGAGGCGACGCCGAACCACAATGCGGTCGCCGCACAAAATCTCATCCGGCTATCTTTATTTACCGGCGACGATCAATGGCGCGACAAAGCTGACCGACTCATCGCGGCGATCGCGCCGGCGGCCGTCGACAATCTCTACATGCACATGGCGCTGATGAATGCGATCGATCTGCGGCTGCGCGCCGCCGAGATCGTGGTGACGGGGGAGGGTGCACGCGCCGACGCTTTGCTCGCCGCAGCGCGCGCAACTCCGGCGCTTGATCGTATCGTGCTGCACGCACGCTCGGCCGAAGCGCTACCGCCGTCGCATCCGGCGCACGCGCAGGTTCGCGCGTCGCGTGGGCCGCAGGCCTTTGTCTGTGTCGCTGAAACCTGTTCGTTGCCGGTGACCGACCCCGCGGGCCTCACACGCGCGCTCCAGGCAAGCCGCCAAATCTGAGCGGAGCTGGGAGAATCCAAGATCGAGGCGCGCTGTCGCTGCAACTCCGGCGTTTTCAGTTCTTGGCGTCACATGGTTGTTTTTCTGCTGTGATAAACGTCATAGTAGAGTTCGAGCCGCTTATGCGATAGCTCAGGCCTTGATGGCCTCATTCGCTGCACCGCACAGCCGACCGTCACGCCAGGAGACTACACCACGAGACTTAACAGCGAGCGCTGCGCTCTCGGAGGATTGCCATGGCCCGTCCGTCGAAAGGTCGTAAGCCCAAAGCACCACCTTCAACTCATCCCGTCGACAATGTCGGAGTGACCGAACTGGACCGTCCGGTTTTTGGCCAGCCGGCACCGACCCCGGACCCGACCCAATTCGAGGTCAAACATCCGTCCGACGATCCGATCTACAAACAGATCGATGCGCTCAATCGCGCGCATAAACTCGCGCCGCTCCCGTTCCCGGCGCCCCGCGGCATGCCCGAGCCCAGGCTCAGCCTCGCCGATGTGCTCAACGTCCCGCAAGCCCACCTGGACAACCAAATAAAAACGAACAAACAACTGGTCTTTCACTCCACCGGCGACACCGGCAATACCCGCGGCCCGACAGATCAAAATCTCGTCGCCGACAAGTTGATCAGCGATTTCTCCGACTACGACGTCCAGGACAGGCCGCTGTTCTTCTTCCACCTCGGCGATGTCATCTACAGTTTCGGCGAGGCGCAATATTATTACGACCAGTTCTATGAGCCGTACCGCAATTATCCGGCGCCGATCATCGCGCTCGCCGGAAATCATGACGGCATGGTCGCGCCCGGGACGAAGGTTGCGACACTCGCGGCGTTTCTGGAGAATTTCTGCGCCGCGCCCCCGCATTTCCATGTCACGCCCGAGGCCGGCGGGCTTTCACGGACCGCGCAGATACAGCCCGGTGTGTTTTTCACGTTCGAAGCGCCGATGGTTCGCATCCTGGCGCTCTACAGCAATACGCTGGAAGACCCGGGCGTCATCGCCGACGGCGATATCGGCGATTCGCAAATCAAATATCTCGAGGCTGCCTTAAAGCGCGTCAAGTCGGACTCGTTCGACGGCGCCCTCATCATCGCCCATCATCATCCCGCCTACACCGCAGGCAGCCAGCACGGCTGGAGCACCGACATGCTCGGGCAGATCGACAAGGCCTGCAACGACGCCGGCGTATGGCCACACGCGGTGCTGTCCGCGCATGCACACAACTATCAGCGTTTTAGCCGGCTCCACGGCAAGACGCAGATTCCCTACATCATCTGCGGCAACGGTGGACACGGCCTGGCGAAGCTCCGCCAAAAGGGGACAAGCGCGCTGCGAACACCGCAGCCGCTGGACGTCCCGCAAGGCAGCGATAAGGTGATACTGGAAAACTACGACGACGAGGACTTCGGCTATTTGCGTGTGGTCGTTACGGCGACGCAATTGCGCATCGAATATCACCCCGCAAGCGACGGCACGGGAGCCAAAACGCCGGACGACTTTGTCACCGTGGACTTGGCCAAACGCCAGCTCGTCCACTTCACCGGTGAATAGAAGCCGCACAGGCTGCTTCTCGCTACCGCGTGTTTCGTCAGCCGCTTCGAGGTCCCGCCGTGGCTAAGATCCCGGCGGGAAGACCCGCGCGACGTGAAACGCCTTCGACGTGACGAGCCATTTCCCGTCGATGCGATGGAAGATAAGATGGTCGATGAAGCCGGTTTGGCCGATCCGCACGCGTACTTTGGCGGCCGCCAAGTCGGGCGCGGTGTGCTCGATCGTTAGGATCTCCTGCTCACGCGGTGACTTCATAGCCGCCGACGACGGTCGACCGCGGATCACATCGCGGAATTCGGATGCCGACCACGCCGTGAGCTTTCCGTCCCGCATGCCGTGGACCAGACAAGCGCCGTGGAACACTTCGGGGAAGCGATTATCGTCCGCGTCATACATCAGGTCGAAATAGCCCTTGATCGCGGACGCGATGGATTCGATCTGGTCCATTAAAGTCTCCGTTAGGGGCAATGCGAAGAACGCGAGGTCCACCGGATCCAACCAGCGTTCTCGGCTCTGACAAAAGTGGCTCATGGAGACGCGGTACGCTACCACCCGCGTGTCATCTCTTAGATGACTGAGAGGCATCGGCTATGGACGAAATTGATGGTCGACTGGTTGGCGGCTTGGTCGTTCTTGCTGCCGTTGCTGACGCCCGCAGCTTTGGCAAAGCCGCCGAACGGCTGGGCATGACGCAATCCGGCGTCAGCAAAGCGATCGCCAAGCTTGAGTCTCGCCTCGGCGCCAGACTGATTCACCGCACGAGCCGCGCCGTCGAACTCACCGACGAGGGACGCGCGCTTTATGAGCGCGTCGTCCAGCACCTGGCGGGCATCGGCGAGGCGGCGGCGGAGACTTCGAAATCCCGAGATGCGGTCCGCGGCAGGCTGCGGATCAATGTCGATCCCCTGTTCTCGCGCGTCGTCCTGTCGCCGAAGCTGAGCGAGTTCCTCCTGCAGAACTCGCAAATGGAGCTTCGCATCGAAACGAGGGACCGCATCGAGGACTTGGTGAGCGACGGTTTCGATCTCGCCGTCCGCTTCGGCGAGCCAACACCATCGGCGCTCATCACCCGCCGCATTCTCGACGCCCGTATTCTTACCGTGGCTTCGCCGATCTACATCGATCGGCACGGAAGACCCGGTCATCCGCAAGACTTGGCGAGCGACACTCACCAATGCATCCGCGCCGTCGACACTTCAACAGGGCGCCCTTTCGACTGGGAGTTCCGCCGCGGGAAGGAATTGATTTCGGTCGCGGTCAATGGGCGGCTGACTGTAACGGATTCAGGAACCAAGCTGGGCGCGTGCTTGGCTGGTTTCGGAATTGCACAGGTTATCGACCTGGGGCTCGAGCATCATCTTAGAAGCGGGGCGCTCGTCAACGTGTTCCCCGACTGGTCCGACGAACGATTCCCGCTCTACGTCTATTACGTTTCGCGAAACCACCTGCCCGCCAAGGTGAGGAAGTTTATCGACTTCATCGTCGACTCGCTCGGCAAGGAGAAAACGGCTGCGAGATCCAACCCTTCCGCCATGCCTCACGCGGTGGTCACGCTCGCGACCACGGCGTCCGACTAGCAGCCGTTGCTACGGCGTGGCTGCGACGTCTCCGCAGTAGCGCAACGGTTATCCTGAACCGCCTGCTTTTTGGATCGCTTCGCGTCGTTCGCCGCGAACTACGTATTCATCGAGTCAAAGAACTCGCCGTTGTTCTTGGTGTTGCGCAGCTTGTCGAGCAGGAAATCCATCGCATCCATGGTGCCCATCGGGTTGAGGATGCGGCGCAGCACGTACATTTTCTTGAGCTGATCGGGCGGAACCAGAAGCTCTTCCTTGCGCGTGCCGGAACGGGTGATGTCCATCGCCGGGAAGGTGCGCTTGTCGGCGACCTTGCGGTCGAGGATGAGTTCCGAATTGCCGGTGCCCTTGAACTCTTCGAAAATCACCTCGTCCATGCGGCTGCCGGTATCGATCA
>DATMQV010000298.1:0-6628 GCA_035566615.1 Xanthobacteraceae bacterium | reverse complement strand
GTCGCCGGCGAAGCCGTCGATCGCTTGGCCGTCGAAATATCCGCGCACTCGCCGCGACCGATCGATCGATCCGCCGTTGAGACGATGCGGCTGTGGCCCGCCGGAAGGGGAGGACGCAGCCGCGCTCATGGGCCAGCCTTGCGGGAGCGGACGGCGGCAATCGCGTGCGTGCGCGTGTCGCGCTCGACCGCAAGCCAAGCCTGGCATCCGGCGCCGTGATACCAAAGCTCGCGGTGAGCGCCCGCTGGATTGTTGCGCATGTAAACGTACGAGATGAAGCGATTGACGGCGTCCGGCGTTTGCGGATCGGGACGTTCGGGCGCCGCGTCACCCAGATAGGTGAACTCGCGCACATCCCGCAGGCCACAATGGGGGCAGGCGATCCGCATGGGCGATCAGTGCAGATTGGGTTGCGGGCCGGCGCCGCGCTCGTCGAGCACGTCGCCTTTGGCGTAGCGGTCGAGACGAAATTCGCTTGCGGCCGGATGCGGCTCGTCGCGTGCGATTAGGTGCGCGAAGCACCAGCCCGATCCCGGCGTCGCCTTGAAGCCGCCGTAGCACCAGCCGGCATTGAGATAGAGGCCCTCGACCGGCGCGTGATCAATGATCGGCGAGCCGTCCATCGACATGTCTACCAGGCCGCCCCATGAGCGCAGGATGCGCAAGCGTCCGACGATCGGCATCAGCGCCATGCCGCCCTCGCAGACGTCCTCGATCGTCGGCAAGTTGCCACGCTGCGCATAAGAGTTATAGCCGTCGATGTCGCCGCCGAAGACGAGACCGCCCTTGTCGCTCTGGCTGATATAAAAGTGGCCGGCGCCGAACGTGATGACGTGATCGACGAGCGGCTTGATGCCCTCGCTGACGAAAGCCTGCAGCACATGACTTTCGATCGGCAGCCGAAAGCCGGCCATGGCGGCGAGCCGCGAGCTGTTGCCGGCGACGACGATGCCGATCTTCTTGGTGCGAATGACGCCGCGGCTTGTTTCAACCCCGACCGCGCGGCCGTTCTCGACAGTGATCCCGGTCACTTCGCAATTCTGCACGATATCGACGCCGCGCTCGGAGGCTGCGCGCGCATAGCCCCATACTACGGCGTCGTGGCGCGCCGTGCCGCCGCGCGGCTGCATCAGGCCGCCATGAATGGGAAAGCGCGCATTGTCGTAATCCAGATAAGGCAGGAGGGCGCGAACGCGCTCGCGGTCGAGAAGCTCGCCGCCGGCGCCGTGCAGCCGCATGGAGTTGCCGCGGCGGGCGAAGGCGTCGCGCTGAACGTCCGAATGGTAAATGTTGATGATGCCCCGCTGGCTGACCATCGTGTTGTAGTTGAGATCGCGCTCCAATCCCTCCCAGAGCTTCATCGACCATTCGTAGAAGCGTTCATTGCCGGGCAGCAGATAATTGGAACGGATGATGGTCGTATTTCGTCCGGCATTGCCGGAGCCGATCCAGTTCTTTTCCAGCACGGCGACGTTGGTGATGCCGTGCACCTTGGCGAGATAATGCGCGGTGGCGAGGCCGTGGCCGCCGCCGCCGATAATGATCACGTCGTAGGAGGCTTTGGGCGCCGCATCGCGCCAGGCCGGCCGCCAGTTCTTGTGACCCGACAGCGCGTTCCAGGCGAGCGTCCAACCCGAATAATGCATTGCGGCACACCAAGCGCTCAGCAATCGAGCGTCGTCTGGCGCTCCCATTCTGTCAGATGGCGGGAATAGGCGTTCCAGTCGTCGGTCCTGAGCTTGATGTAGGACGCGATGGTCTTTTCGCCGAACGCGTCCTTCAGCACGGCCGACTTCTCAAGCGCGCGCAGCGCGTCGAGCATGTTGAGCGGCAGCTTCTTTGCGCCTTTGGCCTTGTGGCCCTCGGTATACATGTTGATGTCGAGCCGCTTGCCGGGATCGCGGCTGTTGCGCATGCCGTCGAGTCCGGCGGCAAAAACGGCGGCCGGCAACAGATATGGATTGGTGGCGCCGTCGGCGAGCCGCAGCTCGAAGCGGCCGGCATCCGGAATGCGGATCATGTGCGTGCGATTATTACCGGTAAAGCTGACGGTGTTGGGCGACCAGGTTGCGCCTGAGAGCGTGGGCGGCGCGTTGATGCGCTTATAGGAATTCACCACCGGGTTAGAGATCGCGCACAAGGCTTCTGCCGAATGCATGATGCCGCCGATGAAATGATACGCCTCGGTCGACATGCCGAGCTCGCCCTTGGGATCGCCGAACAAATTGCGGTCGCCCTTCCAGAGCGAAGTGTGTATGTGGCAGCCATTGCCGGTGAGATTGGAGAACGGCTTGGGCATGAAGGTCGCGCGCAGCCCGTGCTTCTCGGCGATCGACTTCACCATGTATTTGAAGAAGGCGTGTTTGTCGGCAGTGCGGAGCGCGCTGTCATAGTGCCAGTTCATCTCGAACTGGCCGTTCGCGTCCTCGTGATCATTCTGGTAGGGCTTCCAGCCGAGGCCCACCATGGCGTCGCAGATTTCCGCCACCACGTCGTAGCGGCGCATCAGCGCCTGCTGGTCGTAGCAGGGCTTGCTCTGCTGGTCGGCGGCATCCGAGATGGTCCCGCCGTCGGGCGAGATCAAAAAATATTCGCATTCGACGCCGGTCTTGAGGTCGAGGCCGCTGGCATCCGGCCGCGCCAGCACGCGCTTGAGCACTTGCCGGGGGTTCTGCTCGACCGGCTCGCCGCCCATGATGAGGTCGCCGGTGACCCAGGCGACTTCGGGCTTCCACGGCAACTGAATGAGCGTATCGATCTCGGGCATGACCAGTATGTCCGGATCGGCCGGTGTCATGTCGAACCAGGTGGCGAAGCCGGCGAAGCCCGCGCCCGCCGCGGCGACGTCGTCGATGGCGCTCGCCGGCACGATCTTGGCGCGCATGGTGCCGAACAGATCGACGAATGAAATCAGGAAATAACGGATATTCTTCGCCTTGGCGGTTTCGCTCCAGGACGCCATCACTGCCCCCTCTTTCAAATCGCGGCGCTGCCGCTACTCATATTTTAGTCCGTCCCGGAATCCAGTTTGTGCCGGCGAGCGGCACGCGTGCCATGGCGGCGGCCTCGACGGTGAGCGCCACCAGATCTTCAGGCTCGAGATTATGCACATGCGACTTGCCGCAGGCGCGCGCGATCGTTTGCGCTTCCAGTGTCAGCACCGAGAGATAGTTCGCGAGCTTGTGGCCGGCGATGACCGGATCGAGGCGGGCGGCCAGTTCCGGATCCTGCGTCGTGATGCCGGCCGGATCGCGGCCTTCGTGCCAATCGTCGTAGGCGCCGGCGGTGGTGCCGAGGGCGCGATATTCGTCTTCCAGATGCGGATCGTTGTCGCCGAGCGCGATCAGCGCTGCGGTGCCGATCGAGACGGCATCGGCGCCGAGCGCCAGCGCTTTCGCAACGTCGGCGCCGTTGCGGATGCCGCCGGACACGATGAGCTGCACTTTGCGGTGCATCCCGAGTTCCTGCAGTGCCTCGACCGCCGGCGGAATGGCCGCGAGCGTCGGGATGCCGACGTGCTCGATGAATACTTCCTGCGTGGCGGCCGTGCCGCCCTGCATGCCGTCGAGCACCACCGCATCGGCGCCGGACTTGATGGCCAGCATCGTGTCGTAATAGGGCCGCGACGCGCCGACCTTGATGTAGATCGGCTTCGTCCAATCGGTGATCTCGCGCAGCTCATGAATTTTAATCTCGAGGTCGTCAGGCCCGGTCCAGTCCGGGTGACGGCAGGCCGAACGCTGGTCGATGCCTTCCGGCAGCACACGCATTTCGGCGACGCGCTTGGATATTTTTTGCCCGAGCAGCATGCCGCCGCCGCCCGGTTTGGCGCCTTGGCCGACCACGACCTCGATGGCATCGGCCTTGCGCAGGTCGTCCGGATTCATGCCGTAGCGCGAGGGCAGGACCTGATAAACCAGGATGCTGGAATGGTGCCGCTCTTCCGGCGTCATGCCGCCGTCGCCGGTCGTGGTCGAGGTGCCGACGGCGCTGGCGCCGCGGCCGAGCGCCTCCTTGGCCTGCGCCGACAGCGAGCCGAAGCTCATGCCGGCAATCGTGACCGGGATTCTCAGCTTGATCGGATTCTTGGCAAAGCGCGTGCCGATGGTGACGTCGGTCGCGCATTTTTCCCGATAGCCTTCGAGCGGATAGCGGCTCATCGACGCGCCAAGAAACAACAGGTCGTCGAAGTGCGGGAGCTTGCGCTTGGCGCCGCCGCCGCGGATATCATAGATGCCGGTGGTGGCGGCGCGGCGAATTTCGGCGATCGAGGTATCGTCGAATGTTGCCGATTTGCGCGGCGGCGTATGGATCCAGCGGTCCTGCGACGTCATCAGTATTGTCCGACGTTTTCCACGTGGAAATGGTAGAGCTTTCGGGCCGAACCGTAGCGGCGGAATTCACCGACATCCACTGCGCCGTTCAGGCCAGCGGCATCGAGCAGCCGCCGCAGCTCGAGCTTGTGCTCGTCTTCCAGCGGCTTTTCGATGCAATCGGCACCCAGGCTGTGGACCTTGCCGCGCACGTAGAGATGCGCTTCGTAGATCGAATCCCCGAGCGCTTCGCCGGCGTCCTGCAGAACCACCAGATTGCCGGCCTGCGCCATGAAGGCCGACAAATGCCCGACCGATCCTTTCACGACGATATCGATGCCCTTCATCGAAATGCCGCAGCGCGCGGAGGCATTACCGTCGATGACGAGCAGACCGCCGTGGCCGGTCGCGCCTGCCGCCTGCGAAGCGTCGCCCTTCACCCAGACTTTTCCGGACATCATGTTTTCGGCAACGCCTTGCCCGGCATTGCCCTCGACCACCACCGTGGCGAGCTTGTTCATGCCAGCGCAGTAATAGCCGACATGGCCTTCGACCTCGACCAGAACCGGCTGCTCGAGACCGACGGCGATCGAATGTTGCCCGCGCGGATTGAGAACGCGCCAATGCGTTTCGTTGCTGTCGGGTCCTAAACGGTGCAGGGCGGTATTGAGCTCACGCACTGAACTTCGTGCGAGATCGACAGTGAGCATTAATGCAATTCCCAGCGGTAAACAGTGGCCGGCGCCGGCTCCCACACTTTGGCGGAAGCGATCCCCGGTAAATCGACCAGCGCACGGTATTCGGTGCCGAATGCGACCAGCCGGTCGGTTTCGGCGACCACCGCGGGCTTGCAGGCGATCGGATCGCGCAAAACCCCGAAGCCCGCTTCGGTACCGATGACGAACGTGTAGAACCCATCGAGAGAATCGAGACAGGCTTCCATCGCCTGTCGCAGCGAGCCGCCATCCTTCAATTTCGCGGTGATGAAGCCGGCCGCGACTTCCGTGTCGTTTTCCGTTTGGAACGACAGCCCTTTCTTGATCAGCTCGCGGCGGACGGCGCAGTGATTGGACAACGAGCCATTGTGCACCAGGCATTGGTCGTCACCCGTCGTGAAAGGATGGGCGCCGTTCGTGGTCACCGCCGATTCAGTCGCCATCCTGGTATGGCCGATGGCGTGGGTGCCGCTCATCGTCTCGAGGCCGAATTTCCGCGACACATCGTCGGGACGTCCCACTTCCTTGAAAATCTCCATCCGGCGGCCGGCCCCGACGATGGCGACCTCCTCAAAGGCGGTCAGCGCCCGCCGCGCCAGCGCAGCCGATTCGGCCGGAATAGAAAGAACGACGTGCGTGCCGTGCAAACGATGCCCAACCGGACCGCCCAGCTCGTCGCGCAGGCCCTTAAGCAGCTGCTCGAGGTCGAAGGTCGACGGTAGACGAAGGGTGAATTTCACATGCCCCGGCGTTTCGGCACCATAGACCGCAAAGCCAGCCGAATCCGGGCCGCGGTCGTTCAGCGGCGACAGCATCCCGGCGAGCATGCAGCCAAGATCAGGTTCGAGTTTTGCATCTTTGAGAAACAGGCCGGCGATACCGCACATCGGGGTCCCCAAGACTAATGGTCTCTAGTCGCACGGAAATGCCACCGACGTCAACTGTTAGGAAAATAACTTTCCTGTGAGGAAACTGTTCATTTCTCCCCGTGACCCCTTAAATGTTCACTAGCTATTGAATGGTGTGAAATTGCCCAAAGAAAAGGCAGGAAAGCAGATGCCGCAACGATCGGGCGCTAAGAATTCCGAGCAGGCGACGAACCATGCGGCGCGCGGGTTGCACCGCAAACCTGCCGATGAGGAGTTGCTGACCGGCTCGCTCGCGCCCGCCGACAAGAGAACGCTCAGCATCGAGGAAGAGATCGGCGCGCAGGTGCGGCGCTTTCGCCGGTCGATGGATCTGACGGTTGCTCAACTCGGCATGAATGCCGGCATCAGTGCCGGCATGCTGTCGAAGATCGAGAACGGCACGATCTCGCCGTCGCTTTCGACGCTGTGCGCGCTGGCCAAGGCGCTCAATGTGTCGATGAGCAGTTTATTTGCCGAATCCGAAGAGCGTCGCGATTGTTCGTTCGTCAAGGCCGGGCAGGGCGTGCGGATCGAGCGCCGCGGCACCAAGGCCGGCCACCTCTATGACCTCCTCGGTCATTCGCTGGCCGGCGAGATCGGGGTCGAGCCGTTCCTCATTACGCTCAAGCGGGACGCACAGCCCTACACCAACTTCCGCCACGCCGGCGTGGAGTTCATCTACATGCTCTCG
>DATMQV010000297.1:0-3846 GCA_035566615.1 Xanthobacteraceae bacterium | reverse complement strand
AGACAGGGGCGCGCATCACTTCAAGGGCGTGCCGGCGCCGGTCGCGCTCTATCGCATCGTGCGGGCGAGCGGCGGCCGACGCGGCGGTGCGCGGATTCTGACGCCGCTGGTCGGGCGGGAGGACGAACTCTCCCAGCTTCAGCGCCGCTGGTCGCGCGCGCTCGAAGGCGAAGGCCAGTTCGTCCAGATCGTCGGCGAGCCCGGCATCGGAAAGTCGCGTCTGATCGGGGAATTCCGCGCAAAGCTCCTCGAAACGCCGCACACCTGGGTCGAATGGGCCGCCTCGCAGGTCCTGCAGAACACGCCCCTGCATCCGCTCGCCGAATGGGGCAGACTACGCAAGCGCCGAGTTATCATCCAGCTCAAGTCAATGGCCAGACTCCGCGAGGCGCACCAGGTATTTTTAGGGGAATTTCCGCGGTGAACTTGCCGTGGACGAATGTATCGACTCGTGCCCGTGGCCCGCTCCGATGCAACTTTGTTGGCAAGAAGCATGACATGATGTCGAGTACAACTGTTAGGGTCGTGCCGCATCGTCCGGGCACCCCACGTTTGGCACGGAGTCCGCGCGCGCCGATCTTATGATCTCGACCCTTCTTTTCGATATGAACGACGTGCTCTACAGCTATGATCGGAGCGTGCGCGTGACGCATATCGCACGAATCTGTCGCGAACCCGCGACGGCTGTCGTGGAGGCGATCTGGGAATCGGGTTTCGAAGACTCCGGAGACAGCGGGGTCATGGATGCCGACGCCTACCTGGCGGGTTTTGGCGAACGCCTGGGCTGCCCACTGACCCAGGATGAGTGGGCGGAGGCTCTGCGGGCTGCGGTGACGCCGATCGACGAGACGCTTACGCTCGCTGCTTCGGTTCGTCGACAGGCGCGGGTCGCCGTCCTCACGAACAACAATTTGTTGGTCAAGCGCGCCGTGGACACGGTCTTCCCGGAGCTGCGTCCGATTTTCGGCCGGGACTTTTTTGTTTCAGCCGAATTTCACGCGCGGAAACCCGAACCGGAAGCCTACCTTCGTTGCCTGGCGCGCGTTGGCGCTGCCGCGGACGCCACGCTATTCGTCGACGATAGCGTCAAGAACGTGGCTGGCGCGGAGCGCGCTGGGTTGCGCGCACACCTATATCGGAGCCCCGAGGGCCTGGAGAGGGTGCTGAGCGCCGAAGGGCTTCTCTAGAGGAACGGGGACGCTCGCGCCGGAATGGGCGGGAGCCAATTCCGGGAGGTCGCGCGCAGAGTGCGCAAATCCCTTGGCCGGCGCAGCGAAATGCGGAACTCAGCTCGTACGGTTCTGAGCGGGGACGTGAGCGTCCCCATAGCAATCCGTTGTGACAGAGTTCCTATTCCGATCGAGAGCGGCAGTACGCCAGCCGCCTGTCTCGCAGTTGGGACCGATCGCCGATTCTGATAACTTGAGACCGCACGCTTTGGCAAAGAGATCGCCGCCATGAATGACGAGGAACTCGCAACGACACTAGAGACTCTCGCCGACTCAATGAGATACGCTCAAGCCGTAGGCTGCGTGAACGGTTTCTTGCTGGGAGAGATAGTCCATGACCTCGCCGACCGCGCAAGAAATCGACACGATTACCTCGCGGGTTTGTTCGGGCGCATAAGCGCGCGTTTGGATAAACTACCGAACGAGAAAAATTTGCCTCGCGTGAGCGACCTGGCCCGCGAGGAGCTTTCGAAGTTTTTCGCTTCGGTCGCAAAGAGTCAGTAGCGCTCGCCGTTACAAAGGGAACGAAGGAAAAAGGGAGCGGGCCGCATTACGCGGCGGCGCCTCCCGCGAGACACGCGCCATTAGACGCAGCGCAGCCGACTACTCGCCCTCCACTCCGATTGCATAGGCGGTCTCGCCGTGAACGGCGTCGTCGCCAACTTTCAGCGTCGCGTCGTCCATGCGCAGCGGCACGATGAACGAGATCACCTTGAGGATGATGTAGGTTGCGATCGCGTTATAGACGATGATGAAGGCGGCGCCGTAGATCTGCAGCAGCAGCTGGCCGGGGTTGCCGAAGAAGAGGCCCGTTACATTGACGCCGGGCGCCTCCTTATCGGTGCCGATATATTGCAGCATGCCGGGATTGGCGAGGAGGCCGACGAGGAGCCCGCCTGTCAGGCCGGCGACGCCGTGCGTGGAGAACACGCTCAGCGTGTCGTCCACGCGCATCATGAAGCTGGTCTTTTGCAACCAATTCATGGCCATCCACGGAATGATTCCGGCAACGATGCCGATGATGATCGCGCCAAAGCCATCGACATAGCCGGCGCCGGGAGTGATCGCCACCAGGCCGGCAATCATGCCGTTGACAGCGCCGAGGACCGAGGGCTTGCCGTAGGCCATCTTGTCCATGAGCGTCCACACCAGAAGGGCGACGGCGGTTGCGGTGTTAGTGTTGAGCACGGCAGCGCCGGCGTCAGCGTTGGCGAAGTAGGGGTCTCCGCCGTTGAAGCCGTTCCAGCCCAGCCAAAGAATGCCGGCGCCGATCAGCGTCACCAGCAAGCTGTTGGGCGGAAAATGGTCGCGATCGGCCTGAAGCCTTGGGCCCACGACCGCCGCGGCGACAAAGCCCGAAGTGCCGGCGGCAAGATGGATGACATATCCGCCCGAGAAGTCCGCGACGCCCAAGCCGGCGAGCCAGCCGCCGCCCCAGATGCTGAACGCGCCAACCGTATAGACCAGCGTCATCCACACCGGGCAGAAGATCATCCAGGCGGTGAAGTTCATGCGCCCGAGCACCGATCCAGCCAGGATGATGACCGTGATGGCGGCGAACACGAACTGGAAGAAGATGAGCGTCGCCATCGGAAAAGCAAGCGGCGGCATGCCGGACGCCGCCGCGGGAATTGTCGCCTGGCCGGTGGTGAAGACAGCCGAGGTCGCAAGACTGGGCGTGCCCAGGAACGGAAACCATTGCGGCCCGAAGGCCATATTGTAGTCGAACAGGACCCAGACGACCAACACCGAAGCAAAGGCGTACATCGACATGAAGGCGGAGTTGATCGCCCATTTCTTCTTGACGATGCCGCCGTAAAGGACGGTCAGTCCCGGGATGCTTTGCAGGCCGACGAAGGTTGCAGCCGCCAGCTGCCACGCGTTATCGCCGGTGTCGAGCCATTGTGGTGATGCTACGAGGGCCATGGTTGTTTCCTCGCTAGTTGTCGATTCCCGACGCCCTCCTTTAAGGCCGAAAATCGCCGTCCCACGCGCGGCGTCGGGCCAACTGAAAAAGACGCCGCGAACGCGGAAGCAATAATCGTGCCGCAATCCGGCCTTATTTGTTTATCCCTTCTTGGACGAAATGATTAGATATTAAGCCTATTCTGCTGATTATCGCGCCGACATGCACGATAAATAGGCTGATCACGAGAAGAATTGGGCCTTTGCGCTACTTTGCTCCTTGAAGTTGCGCCGTGCCCAGGTTTTGATTGCTCTGTGGATTGCAAGCGCGCGGCGTGGATTACCGATTCGAGCGATGCGGAAGCGAGAAACATTTTTATCCTGCGCCCGAGCCGCGACAATTGCCGCCGTGGCAGGGGCAGCCGTTCCGGCAAGCAGCGGCGCCGCGGAGGCCGAAGCCGTCTCCGTCACTTGCACCAATCCGTACAGCGGCGCGACTTGGCGAATTGCGATCGATTACGATCTCAAGACCGTCGATGCAAATCCTGCCAGCATCGATGAAACGCAGATTTGGTGGCGCGATGGCAAAGACGGCTGGCGTTATACGCTCGATCGCAAGTCGGGCGCGCTGACCGTCGTTCTCGCCTCGGCGACCGGGGGAAACTTTCTCTTCGATCAGTGCCGGATGCCGTAGTTCAGCGATCGGAGGCGG
>DATMQV010000296.1:0-2771 GCA_035566615.1 Xanthobacteraceae bacterium | reverse complement strand
CCTCATGACTTCCATTCGCGTGCGCGGCATGACGATCGACTCGGAAGGCGAGGGGCCGCCGATCGTAATGCTGCATGGGCTCGGCGGCACCTCCAACAGTTTTCAGGCGATCATGCCCGCGCTGGCCGGTTTTCGCGCCATTCGTCCCGATTTGCCGGGCGCCGGCCGCTCGCCGACGCCCGCGCAAAAGATCACTATTGGATTGTTGGTGGAAGCAGTCGAGCATGCCGCCGGACATCTCGGCGTCAGCCGCGCGCATGTCGTCGGCCATTCCTTCGGCACTCTGATCGCTCAACACATCGCCGCGCGTCATCCGGATCGGGTTGCAAGCCTGACTTTGTTCGGCCCGATTCTCGAACCTCAGGACGCCGCCCGCGAACGGCTGCGCGCCCGCGCCGCGACCGCGCGCCACGAAGGCATGAGCGCCGTTGCCGACCAGCTGATTGGTTCGGCGCTGGCGAGCGCGACCGCTAACGACAATCCCGTCGCGGTTGCGTTTGTGCGTGAGAGCCACATGCGCCAGGATGCCGAGGGCTTTGCACGCTCCTGCGAGGCCCTGGGACAAGCGGAGAAAGCCGATTACCGGCTCATCGATTGCCCGACGCTGATCGTCACCGGCGATGAAGATGCCGTCGGCCCGCCCAGCATTGCGCGAGAGATCGCCGACAAGATCGGCGGCGCCAAGACCGTGATCCTCAATCGCTGCGGCCATTGGACGCCAGTCGAAAAATCAAAGGAGTGCGGCAAACTCCTGTCGGAATTCGTGCGTGGGATTCCGATCTGAAAAACACGCGCGGCGCTGTCCGGCGCCGCAAAGGAGGCAGCATCATGGCCTATGAGACAAACGGCTTGAACGGCAACGCCGGTCCGATCCACTTCACCAACGTGCGAATTCTCGACGCCACCGGCGAATATTCTTACACCGGTGAAGTGGTCATTCAGGGCAACCGCATCAAACAGATTACGCGCGGCTCTTCCCGGCTCGGCTCTGCGACCGGGGCGCACGGCGGCGGCACGGTTATCGATGGCATGGGCGCAACGCTTATGCCCGGCCTGATCGACGCGCACCTGCATCTGTCCTGGAACAACGCGCCCGGCATCGATCCCATCCAGATGATGGAGCCGGAAGAGCACATGCTCGTCACCATGGAGATGGCGAAGCTCGTGCTCGACGCCGGCTTTACGGCGGGGCGCGGCGCGGCTGCCGCCAAACCGCGGCTCGACGTTGTCGCCAAGCGCTTCATCAACGAAGGGCGCTTCCCTGGCCCGCGTTATCTCGCGGCAGGTCCGGAAATCACCACAGTCGGGGGCTTGGGCGATGCGGCGCCGTCGCATATTCCGCACGAAGGGCTCAATCTCGGCATCGTGGTTTCCGGCCCCGAGGAAGTTCGCCGCACGGTGCGTCAGCTCATCAAATACGGCGTCGACTCCATCAAGCTCAATCTCTCCGGCGAGGAGATCACCGGCATGGGTGCCGAAGAGACGCCGATGTCGGAAGAAGAAGTCGCCATGGCGGTGAAGGAGGCCAAGTGCCGGAACAAAGTGCTGGCGGCTCATGCCCGTTCCTCGGGCTCTGTCAAGCAATGCGTCCGTCACGGCATCCAGAACATTTATCACGCCTCGTTCGCCGATGAAGAAGCGCTCGACATGCTCGAGGCCAACAAGGATCAGCATTTCGTTGCGCCGGGCATCGCATGGCTGATCAACACCGCCCGCCACGCCGAGCCATGGGGCATCAAGCCAGGATCGAAGGTTGCGATGCTCTATGAGCGCGAGCTCGAAATGTGCATCGAGACGATGAAGAAGATGCATCGGCGTGGAATCCGCGTCTGCATCGGCGGCGACTATGGCTTTGCCTGGACCCCGCAAGGCACCAACGCCAAAGACATCCAGACCTTCGTCGAGATGCTCGGCTTCACGCCGATGGAAGCGATCCAGGCGGCGACCAAATACGGCGGCGAGATCATGGGCATGGGCAACGAGCTCGGCATGATCAAGGAAGGCTACCTGGCGGATCTTCTGCTGGTTGACGGCGATCCGGTCGCTGACGTGCGGATCTTGCAGGACAAGTCCCGCATACTCGCCATCATGAAAGACGGCAAATTCCACAAGGCGCCGAAGATGAATCAGCAGCGCCTGCGAATGACGGCATGAGCGTCATCGAGCAACCGGCGCCGGCCTTGACCGGGCGGCAGGCTCGGGTCCTCGTTTGGGCCCTTGCCGTCGCCTTGGTCGCTTGGTTGTTCTTTGCGGTCTGGCCGAGCTGGCTGGACGCCATTCTGATTTCCAAGAAGGCGTTCATCAATTCGATCTTCAACGGCGTGACCCTGGCGGGACTTTATTTCTTGGTCGCCAGCGGATTCACGCTCGTGTTCGGGTTGATGCGCAATGTCAATCTGGCGCACGGCTCGTTGTATTTGCTGGGCGCCTATCTCGGCTACGAGGTTTCGCAGCGCACCGGCGTGTGGATTCTCGGCGTGTTGGTGGGCTTTCTTGCGCTCGCCATCGTCGGCCTGCTGATGCAGATTTTCATCTTTCGCCGGCTCGAGGGCGACGAACTGCGGCAGACGCTGGTTACGCTCGGCATCTCCATCGTCGCCGCCGATCTGATGCTCGCGATCTGGACCGGAGTCACTTATCAGATCGGCGTGCCGGCTTGGCTCGACGGCGCGATCAAGCTGCCGATCATCACCGCGGTGCGCGCCAACGGCACGGCCGTGATGATGACCTATCCGCTGTATCGCCTGATCGTTCTCGGCGTGGCGATCGTC
>DATMQV010000295.1:0-2846 GCA_035566615.1 Xanthobacteraceae bacterium | reverse complement strand
TCAGATGTCCTTACCAATCCAACGGGCTCATCTTGATGGGCTCGTGGTATTTGTCGCCGTTGCTGAGCTGCGCGGGTTTCGGGCGGCTGCACGACAATTGGGTGTCACTCCGTCGGCGATCAGCCAGACCATTCGCGCGCTCGAGCAACGGGTCGGGGCGCCGCTCTTGTCACGCACCACGCGCAGCGTCGGCTTGACCGAGGCAGGCGAACGGCTGCTGGTTCATGCGCGGCCGGCAATGGAAATGCTGTCACTGGGATTGGACGCGGCGGCCAGCCTGGGCGACCACGTCAGCGGCCGGCTCCGCATCAATCTTCCGCGCGCGGTGCTGCCGCTGCTGGCTAACCGGCTGCTGCCGGATTTTCTCGAAGCTTATCCTAATGTTCAGTTGGAGCTCTGCGGTGACGACAACTTCATCGATATTGTCGAGCAAGGTTTCGATGCCGGGATTAGATACGCGGGGTTCGTTCCGACGGATATGATCGCCGTACCACTGACGCCGCGCATCCGCTTCGCCGTCATTGCGGCCGCATCCTATGTCCGCAAGCGCGGCCGACCGTCCCGCCCGAGAGAGCTTGAGCAATTCAACTGCATTCAGCTGCGGCGCTCGACAGGCAGCATCTTCGAATGGGACTTCGTCGAGGACGGAAAGCCGGTCAGGGTCCCAATCAACGGATCGCTCATCGTCAACGATGTCGAGGTGTGCCTGCGCGCCGTTCTGCGAGGAGTTGGTTTTGCCCGGCTGCCGATTTCGCTGGTGATGAGCTACATCGAGAAAGGCGAATTGGAAACCGCTCTCGATGAATACGCCGTCGAAGTGCCGGGTTTGATGCTCTACTATCCGAGCCGAAGCCAGTCGCTCCCGAAGCTTCGCGCGTTTGCCGACTTCGTGCAAAAGCGAATGCGGCGCCACTTTCGCGCGGGACACTACCACTTTCGCGCGGGAGACTATCTGCCGACCGTCTCGCCCTGAGATGCGGCCGCGATGGCCGTTCGGATACCGATCGAGCCTTGGCCTGACGTTCGTTTAACCTCCGACACGGAAGCCGACATTGGTGAAAACGGGCTAGACGGGGGCCACATCATTTTACGATATCAGCGCCGACCTTGGAGACCCTAGCGTTCTGCTCTGCCGTACCGCCGCAGCAAACGACCGCACCGTGAACGAAGCGAAGCAAATGTTAAGGTCCGCTTTTCCATTAACTCAGTCGATCTAGGCGCGGGTGACGGAGGTCCGGAATGGGGCATGAAGAGTAGTCCCCGCCACTAAGGCCGAACGCCCGGTGTCCGTTCGGTTAGCCGACCCTCGCCGAAACGCACGGCAACGAGAAGGATGCGCCGAAAGTGGTCGCCCACGCAGCCAATTGAAATGCAGGTCGGGGCTGCCATTGCTGAGGCGCTCGTCGCGGTCGGTCACCTCATCGCCGCGGTTTCTGGCCGCTCGTGATTGTGGCCTTGATCATCCGGGCTCCATGTCTTTGGCTTTGAAGACAGGCGCAGCGGCAGACGCAATCAGAAATTTGATCAGCGATCTCGCCGCGTCGGCATTCTTGCTGGCGCTCGAGACGCACGCCATGAAAACCAGGTAGGACTGCAAGCCGGCCGGATAGGGTCCGGCAAGCTGGACGCCGGGAACGAGCAGAACCTCGCTCATCGGACCCAGTCCGATTTCAACCTCGCCCTTGGCAACCGCGGCCGGAGCGGACTCGTACAGCAGCTTGATCTTCGGCTTCACTTGATCGGCGATGCCAAGCTTGGCCAATAGGGCTTCGTTGCCGGCGCGGCTGACGCCGACGCCGGTGAAGCCGATCGATTTTGCCTGCAAGAGCGTCTGCTTGAGTGCCTCCGCCGTGCTGACATCGGGCTTCGGCGAGCCGGCCGATACCGCGACCCCGGACCCGGCGCGCGCGATGGCGACACGGCTTGCCGGATCGATCTTGCCCGCCGCCGCGAGGCCGTCGATCAAGGCTGGCGTCAAGACGGCAACGTCGAACGCGGCACCTTCGTCGATTTGCTTCTTCACTGCCGACGACAGGCCGAAAGTGAAGACAAGCTTGTCGCCGGTCGCCTTCTCGAATTGCGGGCCGAGTTCTTCGAGGGCCGCCTTCACTGCGGTGGATGAGTAGACCTTGAGCTCTGCCGCTTGCGCTCCAGCCGCGAGCAACGGCAGGACAATTCCGATCATAACCGCCATGACACGCTGAATCTTCAAGAGGCTCCTCCCACGATTGAACAGCGCTTTCGATCAAGCGCCGGTGATTGTCACCGAAAAGGCAAACAGCTTGGCGAAGTCCCTCGGTGTGCCAGAGGCTTCCGTGAAACGATACGGCGCACACTGAGCCCGGGTCTACACCGGTGTGTCGCGATTTTTGCCGATACGCCGACCGCCGTCATATCGGGGTCAGCCGCCCTCCGAGGCCCGCGACATTTCTCCCCATTGCGGTTGCCGGCAACGAGTGGCTGCTTAGGGGCACTTTTACCCATTCCCGCAGCCTAGACTGAACGACCGGTGTCTGTTCAGTTTAGCCGACCTCCGCCGGAGCGAGCAGGAACGGGAAGGATGCGCCGTAACCGGACCTTCCTTGAGACCGCGTGATACCCGGCGGGTTCGCCCCGAGGCCGACATTTCGTTGTCCCCTTGCCGGAAGCGGCGCTTGCCGCCGATCACCGCCGATCTGCGTCCGTCACAAAACGCTGTGGGGCACGAATGATCTAAGTATGATCGCGGGGAAGCACGGCCTACCGAGGTCGCAGATCAGCGCGACACCTGACAGCACCTTAGCTGATTCCTCACGAACCATCGCAGATCTCCGGCGCGAACTCGCCGAATGCAAAGCCGAGCGCGA
>DATMQV010000294.1:0-5785 GCA_035566615.1 Xanthobacteraceae bacterium | reverse complement strand
GAGGAGCAGAATTATCGCTGCCGCTGACCGGCGGCGGCATGGCGCCGCGTCCGGCGCCGGCCGGCGACCGTAGCGGCAATTTCGTCTCGACGCCGCAGACACTGGCGGCCGCGCGCACCGAAGCGGCGCGCAGCGCCAAATTCGACCGCAGCACATACGAAACCGTGCGCAGCCTCGATCGGCTCAACGCCTGGATCGAGCGCGCGCGCGATACCGGTATCGTCGCGCTCGATGCCGCGACGCCGACCGGCGATCCGATGCAGGCGGAGCTGTGCGGCTTCTCGCTCGCGGTCGCGCCAAACGAAGCCTGTTATGTGCCGCTGTCACACCGGCAGGGCGGCGACGGCGAGGGCGGCGGCCTGTTCCGCGGCGACGTGCTGGCCGATCAGATTCCCGAACGCGCCGCGCTCGAGGCGCTCAAGCCATTGTTCACCGACCCGGGCGCGCTCAAGGTCGGGCACGACGTTAAATTCGCCTGGCAGATTTTCGCCCTGCGCGGCATCGAGATCGCGTCCTATGACGACGTGATGCTGATGTCGTATGCGCTCGACGCCGGACGCGCGAGCCACGCGCTGCCCTCGCTCGCCGAGCACACATTCAATCATGGCGCCATCGACCTCAACGCGCTGATCAAGCCCGGCAAGACCAGGATCGCCTTCGATGCGGTTGCGATCGAGCGTGCCGCCGAATATGCCGCCGAGAGGGCCGATATCGTCTTGCGGCTCTCTCTCGCGCTCAAGCCGCGGCTTGTCGCCGAACGCGTGCTCACGGTCTACGAGACGCTGGAGCGGCCGCTCGTTGCCGTGCTGGCGCGCATGGAGCGCCGCGGCATTTCCGTCGACCGCGACGTGCTCTCGCGGCTCTCGGGCGAATTCGCGCAGGAGGCGGCGGGGCTGGAATCCGAGATCAACAAGGAAGCCGGCGAGACGGTCAATCCCGGCAGTCCGAAACAGCTCGGCGACATTCTCTTCGGCAAGCTCGGGCTGCCCGGCGGCACCAAGACCAAGACCGGGCAATGGGCGACCGGCGCGCGCGCGCTCGAAGAGCTCGCAGAGCAAAGCCACAAGCTGCCGCAGATGATCCTCGACTGGCGGCAGGTGTCGAAGCTGAAATCGACCTACACGGACGCGCTGCCCGGCTTCGTCAATCCGACGACCAAACGCGTTCATACCAACTACGCGCTCGCCTCGACCACGACCGGGCGGCTGTCGTCGTCCGATCCCAATTTGCAGAACATCCCGGTCCGCACCGAGGATGGTCGCAAGATCCGCCGCGCCTTCATCGCCGCGCCGGGGATGAAGCTCGTCTCCGCCGACTATTCGCAGATCGAGCTCCGGCTTCTGGCAGAGATCGCCGGCATCGAGCCGCTGCAGAAGGCCTTCCGCGAAGGGCTCGACATTCACGCCATGACCGCCTCGGAAATGTTCGGAGTGCCGATCAAGGGCATGCCGCCCGAAATCCGCCGCCGCGCCAAGGCGATCAATTTCGGCATCGTCTACGGCATTTCCGCTTTCGGTTTGGCCAACCAGCTCGGCATCCCGCGCGAGGAAGCCGGCGCCTACATCAAAAAGTATTTCGAGCGCTTTCCCGGCATCCGCGACTTCATCGAGGAGTCGAAGGCATACGCCAAGAAGCACGGCTTTGTGTACACGCTGTTCGGCCGCAAATGCCATTACCCGGAGATCAGAGCCTCGAACGCTTCGGTCCGCTCCTTCAACGAGCGCGCCGCCGTCAATGCGCGCTTGCAAGGCACCGCCGCCGACATCATCCGCCGCGCCATGATCCGCATGGACGCCGCCCTCGAGAAGCAAGAGCTCAATGCGCAGATGCTGCTACAGGTGCACGATGAACTCGTATTCGAAGTGCCTGAGACGGAGGTCGAAAAGACCCTGCCGGTGGTGAAGAAAGTCATGGAAGAGGCGCCGCTGCCGGCGGTTTCGCTGTCGGTGCCGCTGCAGGTCGAGGCCCACGCCGCCGATAATTGGGACGACGCGCATTAGGCCGTGTGCTCACAAATTGTGATGGCCTGCTGCTCTCTCAATGTCCGCTTCCCCCAAAGTGACCATACAGCAGACATACCCGACGGGTCCGAGTTGGGGTCGGTGGCGGACATTAGACCTCGACAATGCGACCCCACGCCGCTGAGTTCAGTTCACCCGGCCCGCCGAATAAAGCCAGGCACACCGGTTTCCACCACAGCGTTGAACCGGACGCTCGTCGTGATGCCCCGAATCTCCCGCATGGCGTCTTCCGGTATGGTCGATAGCTCGAAGTTCTCCTGGATGCGGCTGGGCTTGATCGAAGTGGTCAAGAGAGCTGTGCCGCGCTGTACTGCCCAGGCGAGCACGACTTGGGCAGGGGTTTTGCGGAGGCGCTGTGCGATGCCGATGATCACCGGATCATCCAGTAATCTGGGCTCCATCCCATGCCCCAACGCCGCAAACGCCAGCAGCACAATCCCATGCAGATTGCAATATTCGAGCAAGTCCCATTCCGGGAGATACGGATGGGATTCGACCTGAACCACGGCAGGCTTGATCCGCGCAGCCGCAACGATCTCTCGCAACTTGTCCAAAGTAATATCTGATAACCCGATCGACTTGCACTGACCGCCGTCCACGAGGCGCTCGAGCGCTTGCCACGTCTCGACTAACGTCACCCCAGAATCATAGATTACCTGACCGCGTTCGTCCCTCGGGTCCTGCTCGTCGCCGGGTCGAAAGGCAAAAGGGGTATGGATGAGATAGCAATCGACATAGTCGAGTTGCAGTCGCCGACGGCTCGCGTCGAAGGCGGGTTTGACCCGCTCAGGACGATGATTGGTGTTCCATAGTTTCGTGGTAACGAAAATGTCCTCCCGCTGAATCTTCCCCGCCTTGAGCGCTTCCTGCATCGCATCGCCAACCGCTTCTTCATTGCGGTAGCGTTCCGCACAATCGAAATGTCGAAATCCAACTTCCAATGCGGTCTCAGTAGATTGTTTGGTCGCGACAGGATCGGGGATCAGCGTGCCAAACCCGACAGCGGGGATCGCACCAGATCCGCGGGTAAGAGGAATCCTCGTATAGCGAAGCGTATCGGAGGTTGCCATGCCCACAACTCCTTTTTCGAGGCCAGCCGCCGCATAAGCGGGCTTCGATGTAGTATCCGCGGCGGATCCATTCGATTGACCGAGCGCGCGAACAGATAACAGCGACCTTCAGCTCGTCCAGTGATTAAATCTAATTGTCTGTTCCGAAGGGATCCTGAGTCGCGTTTCGCGGTTACGTGTCCATCCGTTCGACCCATTGAGCACGCCAAGCGCTCGCCTCGAAAGGATCGGCAAAGTACTGTGTTTCCCGTGCAACCTTGTCGCCGCTGAACTCCATGATGCTCACGGTGTAGGACGGCTTATCGTCATATGTCAGGATGTATTCGGTGACCCAAAGATCACCGCTGCCACTGATTCGCCGAACGGCGAAACGCTTTTTACTCGGCTGTTTAGTGCGTGTGATCTGTATGTTGCGTCGACCGCGGATTCGCTCGCCTGACTGTGGATATTCCAGCACCGCATCCTCGCGATAGATGCTGTGCTCCGCTTCAAAATCGCTGGCATCGGACGCGGCCCAATGCCGATCCAGTGCGGCACGTATCTCTTGATCTGTCATATCGCTTTCTCGCGCCATCGGCGGGCGATACCCCACTCCCCAGCAATCTCTTTTTAGCTGACCACCAGTAGCAGAAGCGAGTCCGCGCCGAGGCAGGAAGCCAACACCCATCATGAACGAATTGGTCAGGTGAGGGTTCCGGTCATCCCCGGCAGTGGCGGCAGGCGTATGTTCGCGGCAAGTTTGGCGATGCCTGCTCCGGGCCTCAGCGGCGGTTTGAGCGCGCGACGGGCTCGTCCGCTTTGCCCCCGTTCCAGACGTATTGCCGTCTCGCAGCAAACGACGTTCAGGACCAAAGTAGACAAAATGCGTTGCAGCAAGAACGTGTCTATTCGAGCATCTGGTCGGCGCGCACACTCGGGGATCCCGATGGGTATCCCCGCGCCGCCGCGCGCGGTGTGAGCCAGCGCCGGCACACCGGTGCCGGGGCTGTTTGGCAAGCGCGCTGGAACGTCACTATGGACCGCCGCTAGTTTTGCTGCAGCGGCATGTTCGCCAAGTTTTGGTCAAGCTGCATTTGTTGCGCCGCCGCGGCATTCATGTCGTTGGTCGCCTGGATCCCGGCATTCATGGCGTCGGAGTCTGCTTGTATCGTTCGGTTCATCTCGTCGATGTGTAGTGATCGAGCACCCAGCCTTTGCGGCTCATGCATTTCTCGAATGTGGGCATGAAGGGGACGGTGCGGTTCGCGCCGGTGGCGCCGCAAGCGTACCCGTCCGCATATTTCTGCGCGAGGCTGCGCTCCTTGCCACCCGGCTTCAGCACATCCCGGAAAACGGCGGTATCATTCGCGTGCGCGGTATTTAATGTCAGCACCGCGCAGGCAAGCGTGGCAGCGAGTATGTAGGGCAGCGTCTGACGGACCGACATGCAATCCTCCTGTTTCCAGAGCAAGCATGACAAGAGTGCTCAAAGCCGCCTAAAGGGCTCATGGCCGCCGCCTTAATTCCCGTTCATGTCGCTCGAGGCTGCGGTGATTGTGCTCCCGCACGGAGGCGGCAAGCTGACGCGGCGAACCGACAACCGATCCGATAGTTGCGCCCGCACCCAGGCGCAAATGCTGGTCCGGGGTTCTGCTAGCCTGCCAAGACTCCTTCTGGCCTGCCAAGACTCCGCTTTTCGCTCCTTTGAACCTCCCGCCGCTCCGCTGCGACCAATAAGCAGTCTCGCTGGCTGCAACGCGGAGGACGGGTCATGGCTGGGCTTTACGATGGTCTCGAAGAAGTCGCCTTCAAGCGCACCGAAGGCGGCTATGTGTTTCAGGCCAACAACCGCTTCCTGATCGGTCCGCGCCGCCGTTTCCTCGTCAATGAAGCGCAGAAGGCGGACATCGCCGCCTGCATGCGCGAGACGCTCCGGCGCATCAAGCCGTTCGTATTCGTCATGATGGCCGCGCTCCCGGCGGCGATCGGCGGGCTGATCTACTGGTTCGTCGTCACCAGCGCGACGCTCACCGTCATCGTCGTCGACAGCGGCGGCAAGACCGAGATCCACGACCAAGCCATCGGCCGGCACGGCGCCACCGGCACCCTCGCCGGCGCTGACGGTTCGAGCGTGGCGTATCGCGTGAGCGGGCCGCCCGGTGCTGGCGCGACCGCCGCTATCACCGCCATCACGGCGAGCGGCAAGGTCGGTGCGACGTCGGTCGTGCCCTTCGATGCGGCCGGCACCACCGTCAACATGGCGGACGCCAAGAAGCGCTTGGTGCGCTGCGCCAAGCTCATCGGCCGCAGCGGCCCGACGCGGAGCGCCGCTGCGCTGTTCGCCGCCGGCGTCACGCTCGGATTGCTCGGGCTCTATATTGCGGCGATCCACATCTACAGCATGGCGCGGCTGAACCCGCTGCTCGCCGGCCTGCCGCGGACGAACGAGCGCATCGGCGTGCGCGAAGGCTTTGATCGGTTCGCCGCCAAGGTCTCCATCAAGCTGTTGGCGGTGATGGGTTTCGGCGCCGCCGCCATGTTGATAGGTAGCGTGATCAACATGGCCGAGTTCTTCGTCATGCATCGGCCGCTCGATCAGCTCCCGTACCTGCTCGTGCCGGCCGTCGCTTCGCTGATCGTGGGCGCGCAGATCGCATACCTCGTGGTGCTGCGGTTGCGCCAACGCCGGCACGGCGCCTGATCTCTAACCTGCGG
>DATMQV010000293.1:0-10830 GCA_035566615.1 Xanthobacteraceae bacterium | reverse complement strand
TGTTCCCGACCGCGGCCAGCCGCCGCACGCCGGCTTTTTCCAGTTCCGCGCGCCCGACGCCTCGATGTCCGAAATATCTCTGTAGTTGGAACAACCTGCACGTTTGGCGATTGACGAAAGACAACCATTGGCGAAAAACGCCCATGAACAAGAATGACGAATATCGCGCGAATGCCGCCGAATGTGAGCGGATGGCGCACTTCACCCGCAATGAATCGGAAAAGCGCACCTGGCTGGAAATGGCGGAGTCCTGGCTGCGTTTGATCCAACCCTCGCCACCCCCGAATGTGGATCGATTGGACGCAATCGAGCCGGGCGGAACAGGCGAACTGCGATCGAGAACCGAGCACTGACTGTCAGCCGGTTCGAACCGTAGGGGCTTCGAAAAGCTCGTTCCGCACCGCAGCAGGCGATGTGCTCGCCGGTTTGGAACTTCCCCACACTCGGAACAAAAAGACCGGCGCCGCAGGCAAGCATGCAACGCGCTGCGCATTGTTGCTCCGCTTCCAATCGGAGAGCAAACAACTGCGGCTTCGACGGCGCGAAGATGCGATCCGCGACATCGTGGCGAGAGCCATTCTTGAATGCGCGCAGCGCAGGATCCGCGCCCCGATCGAGATGCGCCAATGCGCACGCGACGTCTTGCAGATTGCGTAAGCGCAGCGTCGGCGCAAATCGTCGTTTGCGCCGCGCGCATTTCCGGGCAAAACGCATCGATTTCGTTGCGAGATCGAACCAAAACTGTGTTGCGGCGTTAACATAAGTCAAAGCTCGCGCCCTGCGTGATGGAAAAGTAGCATGAGACGCCACCGCGGGTTGGATGCCGCCGCGATATTCGTCAGCGCAGGCGCAATTTTGGAATCGCAACTGTCACAAATCCGGCGTAGCTTTGACAATCATCGGCAGTGAGAGCGCGGATAGGGTGGCCGGTACGGAAGTGATGCCCGCGCTCCCGCCTGACCGAGGAGTAGGCGCCATGCCGATCGCATCGTTGTTGGCGAACACATCCTTCGATCCGGAGGCGGTGGAGAATCTAAGCGCGGCGTTCGACGACGCCTGGGAAAAGTTCAAACAATCCGGCTCGAGTCTGGCGCGTCCCGCCTACGAGCGCGGCGCCCGCGAAGTCCTGGCCAAATGCATCATCGAAATGGCGCAACGCGGCGAGCACGATCCCGCGCACTTGAGCGAATACGCGCTGAAATTCCTGGCGCAGAACTACAAACAATAGGCGTACGCGCACGCGATCGCGATGAGCCTCGATCAACCAGGCCATCGCGATCGCGCAGAAGTGTCCGGTTGACGCGCGCGCGGCGCGCGTGGGAGGCTGAAAGTCGTTGTCGGGGGAAAAGGGGGGAATTGATGCGCGCACTCGCTGCCGTCGTTGCGCTTGTCGCAGCTTTTTCACTGTCAGGATGTCTTGAAGGTCCGCAAGGCCCGCAAGGAGCCGCCGGACCGGCTGGACAGCAGGGCGCCGCCGGGCCGGCGGGCGCGCAAGGACTGGCTGGACCAACCGGGCCGCAAGGAGACAAAGGCCTGCCGGGAGCCGTTGGCGTTGCCGGCCCGCCCGGGCCGGCGGGAGCCGGTGGCGGCGTCGGTCCGGCAGGCCCGGCCGGTCCCGCGGGTCCGCCCGGACCGGCAGGAACCGCCGGCTTGCACGCCCTCAGCGAGGCGGCGTGCGACACCAAGTGCGAGCTTTTGTGCAGCGCCGGCGAGCAGCTCGTCTCCGTGACTTGCCCGGGCGGCACGATTTGGATCGGCAGGACCGCTGAGTCCGAAACCGCCACGTGCAGCAACTCGCCGGGACCGGCGCTGGCGCTCTGTACAAAGCGGTGACGGCGCCGTTCGCTATCGGACGGCGCGGCTTACGCCTCGATCACGATCTTCGGTGCGGGGCGGCTTTCGACCTGCAGTGCCTCGCGCACGCGTAAAGCGATAGCGCGGAAGGCTTGCGCGTGCGGCCCGTCCGGCGCGCTTGCGACGAGCGGCAGACCGGCGTCGGACGTTTCGCGGATCTCGAGCGCCAGCGGCACCTCGCCGAGGAAAGGCACGCCGAGCCGCTCGGCTTCGTGCCGCGCACCGCCATGACCGAAAATGTCGGAGCGCGTGCCGCAATGCGGGCAGATGAAGGTCGACATATTCTCGACGATGCCGAGCACCGGCACGTTGACGCGGCGGAACATGGCGATGCCGCGCCGCGCGTCGATCAGCGCCAGATCCTGCGGGGTGGACACAATGACGGCGCCTTTCAGCGGCACCTGCTGCGCCATGGTCAATTGCGCGTCGCCGGTGCCGGGCGGCATGTCGACCACCAGCACGTCGAGATTGCCCCAATCCACCTCGCGCAGCATCTGGGTGAGCGCCGACATGACCATCGGCCCGCGCCAGATCATCGGCGTCTCTTCCTCGACCAGGAAGCCGATCGACATCACTGGCATGCCGTGGCGCACGATCGGCTTGAGCCGGGTGCCGCCGGCGGTTTGCGGACGTTCCTTGATGGCCAGAAGCTTCGGCAGCGACGGCCCATAAATGTCGGCATCGAGCACGCCGACATTGAGGCCCAGGTCGCGCAGCGCGAGCGCAAGATTGATCGCGACCGTCGACTTTCCGACTCCGCCTTTGCCGGAGGCAACGGCAATGATGGAACCGACGCCGGGAATGCCGGCCGGCCCGGCTGGCTGTGGACCGTGCCCTTGCGGACCGTGTCCGTGCGGGCGACCGGCGGCGGTCTGCGCAGGCCGCGCCGCGCCTGGCGCCGCCCCGGGACGTGGAGGCGGTGCGCTTGCCGCGCCCCCTCCTCCGGTGCGTTCCCCCGTGAGTGCGACCATGGCCGATTGCACGCCGGGAATGCTGCGCACGGCGCGCTCCGCACTCGCGCGCACGTGTTCCCAGGTCCGCACCTGTGCGGCGTCGACCGTGATCGAGAAAAAGACTTTGCCGCCGCTGGCGACAATCTCGGACAATGTTCCGGTGGCGGGCAGCGGTCGTCCGTCGGGCGCAGCTATAGCCGCAAGCTTTGCCAGAACCTCGTCTTTGAGCGATGCCATGCCGATCCCTGTCCGTGGCCCGGATTGAGCGAACAGCGAAATCCGGGTAGCCGCCGACGGTTCGTTCGCCGTCAATCCTACCCAATAGATAGGACAGGCTGGATGAGCTCTCAATTGCCTCAGCTTGACGGTGCACGACCGAACAGCGCATGAGCTTCCGCACTAAAACCCCCACGATCGTCCCCGGATTTCGCTGCGCTCAATCCGGGTTACCCAATTGGAGGTCACATGATGGCGAAGGTGGCGTTTGTCGGCATGGGCGTCATGGGTTACCCGATGGCCGGCCATTTGAAGACCAAGGGCGGCCACGAAGTCACCGTCTATAACCGCACCGCCGCCAAGGCCGACAAATGGGTCGCGCAATTCGGCGGCAAGAGCGTGCCAACACCGAAACAAGCGGCCGAAGGCCAGGATTTCGTCATGGCCTGCGTCGGCAACGACCACGACCTGCGCGAAGTGATGCTCGGTAAGGACGGCGTGTTCGCCGGCACGCGCAAAGGCGCGATCGTCGTCGATCACACCACCGCGTCGGCGGAGATCGCACGCGAACTGCACACCGAAGCCAAAGGGCGCGGCTTCGATTTCATCGACGCGCCGGTCTCCGGCGGCCAGGCCGGCGCCGAGAACGGCGTGCTCACAGTGATGTGCGGCGGCGACGCGGAGCCGTTCGCGCAGGCCGAGAAAGTGATCGCCGCTTACGCGCGCGCCTGCAATCTGATGGGCTCGCCCGGCTCGGGGCAACTCGCCAAGATGGTGAACCAGATTTGCATCGCCGGCGTCGTGCAGGGGCTGGCGGAGGCTTTGCACTTTGCGCAAAAAGCCGAGCTCGACATCGAGAAACTCGTGGCGACAATCTCCAAGGGCGCCGCGCAATCCTGGCAGATGGAGAACCGCTACAAGACCATGGCGGCGAGCAAGTTCGACTTCGGCTTTGCGGTCGATTGGATGCGCAAGGACCTCGCGATCTGCCTCGCCGAGGCACGTCGAAATGGCGCGTCACTGCCGCTCACCGGGCTGGTCGATCAGTTCTACGCGCAAGTGCAGAAGATGGGCGGTCGGCGCTGGGACACATCGAGCCTCATCGCACTGTTGCAACGTTAGGTCGCCGTCCGATGAGCTGTCGCACCTGTGCGATGCGCTTTAGCGTGCGGAAATGTGCGCGTGCGAGCGCGCTGTAGATTGGCGCCCGCCGGCGAGCGCGGTGCCCAGATCGAGCCTATTCGGCCGCGCCGCCTCCGCGCTTTTCAGCCGAGAATATTCACACCCCTGGCGGATGTGGCGCGCGCCCGCGGTCATAACGCTTCGCCGCGTCTCCGGCCCCTATCCCCTTGACGGCGCGCCCGTATCGCAAGGGTGGCCAGATGACGGAAAGATGAAGCTTTCCCACATTTTAAGTCGAATTGCGCTGTCGCCTTAAGCCTCGTCTTAAGGATTTTGGGCGACTTTTGACGCAAATTATTGCCACCGCGGAATGCAATGCAGAGTCCCCCCAGCGAAACGCGCGATCCCGCTTCGCCCGGCGCAGCCGACGCACCTTCAACCAAGCGCCGCCTTGCCACACAACACGTGCGGGAAGCGCGCGACCGGCTGACATCGACCAGCGGCACGCGCCCGGTCTTCGACTACGAACTGCTGCGCCAGTTCGCGCAGAACCGGCTGTCGGGATCGCTGGTGATTTTGTTGCTCGTTCTCACCATCGGCCTTCTGTCGGCACTGTGGACAGGAGCACTCACCTCCGGCGTATGGACCGGCGGCGCGCTCATCATCCATCTCGTCATCATTCGCGCCTGCCGGCAATTCCTCGACGAGCCGCCCGCCACCATAAATTTGCGCTCCTGGCGGCTGCGCTTTATCCTGCTCGACCTGTTCTTCGGCGTGGCGTGGACCTTCATTCTGATCCAGCCGCTCGGCACCGACGAGCAGAGCGGCACGTTCATGCTGTTCGTCATGCTGCTCGTCGTGGCGATATCGAGCATGCTGGCGTCAAGCCTGCCGATTGCCGTGCTGGCGCTGACCTTGCCGGTCACGATCGCGATCGCGCTCGATTTCGCGCTGCGGGGCACGCTGCACGACTACATCCTCGCCGTCATGACGCTGACGGCCGAAGGCTATTTTTCGCTACTCGCCTACCGGCTCTATTCGACCACGCTCGCCACGCTCGAGGCGCGCGCGGAGAAAGACGCGCTGATCGGCGAGCTCGAGCAATCGAAGTCGATCTCGGACGAGGCGCGGCGGCGCGCCGAAGCCGCCAACATCGCCAAGTCGCGCTTCCTGGCGCAGATGAGCCATGAGCTGCGCACGCCGCTCAACGCCATCCTGGGATTCTCCGAGGTGATGAAGGCCGAGATTTTCGGCGCGCATGCGGTGCCGATGTACAAGGACTATGCCGGCGACATCCACAATTCCGGCGTCCACCTTCTCAACCTGATCAACGAGATCCTCGATCTGTCGCGCATCGAGGCCGGCCGCTACGAGCTCAACGAGGAAGCAGTATCGCTCAACCGCGTGGTGGAGGATTGCCACCATCTGCTCAAGCTGCGCGCCGGCAACCGCGGCATCACCATCCACGAATTGTTCGAGCCGGATATGCCGCGCCTGTGGGCGGACGAGCGCGCCGTGCGCCAGATATGTCTCAACCTCCTCTCCAATGCGATCAAGTTCACGCCGCAGGGCGGCGAGATCTGGCTCAAAGTCGGCTGGACCGCGTCCGGCGGACAATACATGAGCGTCAAGGACACCGGCCCTGGCATTCCGGAGGAAGAGATCCCGGTGGTGCTGGCCTCGTTCGGGCAAGGGTCGAACTCGATCAAATCGGCCGAACAGGGCGCCGGGCTGGGGCTACCCATCGCCAAGAATCTGATCGACCTGCATGGCGGCACCTTCACGCTGAAGTCGAAGCTGCGCATCGGCACCGAAGTGGTGGTCACCTTCCCGCCGGAGCGCGTGATGCAGGCGCTGGCGCCGATTTCCGATGCCGCGGCGGCCTCGATCGCCCCGCAAGGCGACATGTCCTCGAACTCGTCGGTCGGCTCCTGGTCGTCCGAGGATTCGACAAATCGCGCGCGCCGCGCTTTGTTCGGCACCTAGAAGCGCGATGACTTTCTTCGAATCGCAATCCCTCTCTCGTGTTTTGTTCAAGCATGATCTTTTCGGAAAACCGGCTTCCACGCCGGATCAAGTCCGGGGCAGCTTTTTCCGGATCATGCTCTAATCCGCGCAACCGGTTGGCCGGAACACTCAATGCTCGACCAAAAAATCGCCACGGCAAAATTCTTATAATGCCGCACAAATCACAGCGGTAAGGGATAACTTCCGTGCGCCAACCTCTGTTGTGGTTCTTACTGGGTGCAATCGCGATCGCGCTGATCGTTCTCGTCACGCATCACGACGAAGGAATGATCGGGCCGTTGTCGACCGGCGACTTTGCGTCGCTGTCGTACCGGCTTGTCCTGCTCGTCTTCATCGCCTCGGTGGTCGTGGTGATGTTTCGCGGCCGCTTCACGCAAGCCATTACGGCCGCGCTTCTTTGGATCGCGATCGGGCTCGCGCTTCTGGTCGGCTACACCTACCGGTTCGAGCTGCGCGAGGTCGCCGACCGCGTGATGGCGGAGGTCGTTCCCGGCTATGTGGTCGCGCACGGACGCTCGGTGGAAGTGGCCCGCGCCTTCAACGGCGATTTCGATATCACGGCACGTATCAATGGCGCGCGCGTCGCCATGGTGCTCGATACCGGCGCAAGTTCCGTCGTGCTGACACGCGAGGACGCCAAGGCCGCCGGGCTGCCGCTGGAAGTGCTGGCCTATACCGCCGTCATCGACACCGCCAATGGCCGCACGCACGCAGCGCCGGTGCGGCTCGACCGCGTCGCGGTCGGCGGCCTGGTCGAGCGCTCCGTCGATGCGCTGGTTGCGCAGCCGGGCCAGCTCAAGACGAGTCTTCTCGGCATGAGCTTCCTCAATCGGCTGCAAAGCTGGGAAGTGCGCGGCGACCGGCTGCTGCTGCACGGATATCCATGACTTGTCATTCCGGATTGCCGCGCAGCGGCAAGTCCGGAATCTATAACCACGGGTCAAGCAGGAATTGCGCGCAGTATGGTCCGGACGAATCGTGGTTATGGATTCCAGGCCCGCGGCTTGCAGCCGCGCCCCGGAATGACAGATCAGAACAAGCTCACCAGGAAGCGCAGCGACACCGCGAGCAGGAAACAGCCGAACGCGATTTCGAGCGTGCGGCGCGGCAGCCGGTGCGCGAGATGCGCGCCGTACGGCGCAACGTAGCTCGCGACCGGAGCGGTCACGGCGAGTCCGATCAGCGACACAAAGCCGAGCGAGAGCGGCGGCAACTCGGCCTGATGCGGCAGGCCGGCGAGTATAAAGCCGATCGCGCTGGCAATCGTGATCGGCACGGCGACGCCAGACGAAGTGGCGACCGCATTGTGGATCGGCTTGCCGTAGACCGTAAGGATGATGGTCGAAATCGCGCCGCCGCTCACCCCCATCAGCGATCCAAAAAAGCCGATGCCAAAGCCGTAAAGCGTCATCGGCAGCGGGCCGGGCAGCTCGTTGCCGAGGTTCCATCGGTCACCGGCGAACAGAAGCTTGAACCCAATAAAGCTTGCGACCAGAACGAATGCGCCCGTCAGCACGGCCGCCGGCGCGAAGCTCGCAATCATCGCGCTGCAGGCAACGCCGATCACCGCAGGCAACGCCCATCGCCGAATCACGCCTGGAATGACTGCGCCCTTCGATCTATGCGTCAGATACGAGCGGATGGTGGTCGGCACGACGATCGCAATCGAGGTGCCGAGGCAGAGCTGCATGCGCACATCTTCCGGCACCCCTAGCACGCGGAAGGCTTCGTAGAGTACCGGTACGATCACCGACCCGCCGGAGACGCCGAACAATCCAGCAAGCACGCCGGAAATCATGCCGCCGATGACAAGGGCAAGCGCAAGCCAGAGGATTTCATGCAGGGAGACGCCGAGGAGCATTCCACACTCTACATCGTCAATCCCGAGGAGAGACTTCGGGTTCGGCCGAAGTGACGGCCATCGGCGCCCTAAGCGGCGACATCGACGACATCGCGAGTGCTATCAGCGACGAGGCGGAGCGCATCCAGCAACAACGCTGCGCCTGCATCGCTGCTGGGAGCGCCGGCAAGATGCCGGCGGAAAGCGCGCGCGCCCGGCACGGCGCGGAACAGGCCGTGCAGGTGGCGCGTGATCGCATGCAGCCGCGTGCCTTCGCGCAACTCGCGCTCGATGTAAGGAACGAGCGCGGCGGCGGCGTCTTTCGGCGAGGTGAAAGGCGCGTCCTCACCAAACAAAGCCGGATCGACGGCGAGCAACCGCCAGGGCTCCTGATAGGCGGCGCGGCCCATCATCACGCCATCGACATGTGAGAGGTGAACGCGCGCATCTTCAACGCCGGCAACGCCACCATTGAGCACGATCGGCAGACGCGGATGCGCGGCTTTGAGCCGATAGACACGCTCATAATCGAGCGGCGGCACCTCGCGGTTCTCTTTAGGCGAAAGACCGTTGAGCCAGGCTTTGCGCGCGTGCACGACCAGCACATCGGCGCCGGACCGCTCGACCGCTTGCGCAAATCGCCCGAGCGCCTCCTCCGGGTCCTGATCGTCGACCCCGATACGGCATTTGATGGTGACAGGAACGGTCACCGCCGCCTTCATGGCGGCCACGCACTCGCCGACCAGTTCCGGCTCGGTCATCAGGCATGCGCCGAAACGTCCCTCCTGCACGCGGTCCGACGGGCACCCGGCATTCAGATTGATCTCATCGAAGCCGGCATCGGCGCCGATGCGCGCGCATTCCGCCAGCGCCCGCGGCCCGGAGCCGCCAAGCTGCAGCGCCACCGGATGCTCGGCCGGATCGAAGCGCAGAAGCCGCGCGCGATCGCCATGCAGCACGGCGCCGGTGGTCAGCATCTCGGTGTAGAGGAGCGCGCGGTGCGTCAGCAGCCGGTGGAAGAACCGGCAGTGACGGTCGGTCCATTCCATCATCGGTGCAATAGAGAACCGATGAGTGCTGATTTTGCTGCCTTTCGCTGATTCCATCGCTACTTCTCGGCTATCCGTCGGCTGTTCTATTCCGGCGGTTTCCGGTTGTTTCCGCTCATTTCGTTCCCTAGAGTGCAGCAGTGCTGCACCGAAAAGGGAATGCTGCACCATGGGAACCATCGTTCAAAGGAAACGTGGCGACGGTACAGTCGGCTATATGGCCCAAGTCCGGGTGAAGCAAAAGGGAAAGGTTGTTCACGCTGAAACGAAGACATTCGACCGTAAACAGGCGGCAAGCGCATGGCTAGCGCGTCGGGAAACCGAACTGCGGGAGCCTGGAGCGCTGGAGCGGATCAAGGCGGTAGACCCTTCGCTAGCCGCAGTCATCGATCGTTATATCGCCGAGTCAAAACGCGATATCGGTCGCACCAAGACTCAAGTGCTGCGCACCATCAAGACGTTCGATATTGCGGAAATGAAATGCGGCGAGATCACAAGCGCCGACATTGTGAGCTTCGCGCAGTCGCTCAAGGTCGCGCCTCAGACCGTTAGCAACTATCTGTCGCACCTTGCTGCGATCTTCGCTATGGCGCGGCCGGCGTGGGGATATCCGCTCGAGCAGCAGGTAATGAAAGACGCTTTCGTTGTCGCTAAGAAGCTTGGCATAACCGCGAAGGGACGACAACGGGAACGACGACCAACGCTGGCAGAGCTTGACCGTATCCTGGAACACTTCGGCCTGGTGAAGGCGAGACGATCCGACGCCATCCCTATGCAGCGGATCATTCCGTTTGCGATATTCTCGACTAGGCGGCAGGAGGAAATCGTCCGTGTCCGTTGGCAGGATTTCGACGGCAACCGCGTTATGGTGCGGGATATGAAGCATCCCGGCGATAAGCTCGGCAATGACGTATGGTGCGATCTACCGCCAGAGGCTTATGCCATCGTCGAGTCCATGCCGAAGCAGGACGATAGAATCTTCCCCTACTCTACCGACGCCATAAGCGCTGCATTCACCCGTGCATGCAAGGTGCTCGCTATCGAAGACCTGCACTTCCATGATCTACGCCATGAAGGCGTATCCAGGCTCTTTGAAATGGGCCGCACCATCCCGCAGGTAGCATCCGTGTCAGGTCATCGGAGCTGGCAAAGCCTGCAACGCTACACGCATCTGCGGCAGGTCGGGGACAAGTACGCGGAATGGAAATGGCGGACGCCGCACCATGATGAAACATTGGGCAGATAATATTGAATCTTTGAGGATACTGGTCGGGCGGCTCCAATGCGGGCGGCATTCTAAGGATCGCGCGCGGTGTGCACCTGTCCAAGAGAGCGTTCCCTTCACACGGGAGAGGTCGTAGGTTCAATCCCTACAGCGCCCACCAGTAAAAAGCCCAGTTTGGTGCCTTTTCTACGCTCCGCATGGGCAGCTACCCGGCAGTTCGCGGAAGAACGCCGCATGAACTTGGTGCTTATGAACGCGCAAAATCCGCGCAGACTGTTCGCTCGACGTTCTAGTCTGTATCTGCCTTAGCCTGCTTGTTGCGTCTCGAGCCGACAATTCAGTCGAGCTTTCTAGACGAGCACCAGACTAGGAATCTGGGGGTCAGGAGTTCGAATCTCTTCGGGCGCGCCATAACCACCTAATTTTAATGAGCATTTAGGATCACCGTAGCTCTGCCATGCAGAATGAAAAATTCCGCATGGCTTCTGCATGGGATTGCATAGGGTCGGTATGCGGAGCAGTTCTCCGTGGCTTGTCGGAATA
>DATMQV010000292.1:0-7059 GCA_035566615.1 Xanthobacteraceae bacterium | reverse complement strand
AGGTAGCGATCACGTCGCCGGAACGCGGCGACGAGGCGCGGCTGCTCTCGTCATTTCTCGGCTGGCTCGACCGCCATTTCGGCGAAGAGCTTTCGTCGATCAACATTCAGTATCAACACGCCGCGCCGGCCCGTCGTCGTCGCTGACGCAGGCCCTGCTCGAGCTCAGGCGGCGTTGAGCAGTTCCTGCACTTTCGGCCAAGGGTCGGACTGAAGATTCCTGAACGGGGCCCAATCGGTTTCCGTCATGCGTGCGAAAATCGACGTCTGGGTCGATTCCCGCGCGCGCATGCGGTGCCACCAGTCGGCAATACCGGCGCGCCGGTCCCACAGCGCGTTCAAGCGGAGCAATTCCAGCCGCAGCAGATACGGGATCACCGCGCATTCCGCGAGCGAGTAGGAGTTCCCGGCTAGGTACGGGCCGCGCGCAAGCGCCTCTTCCATCCACGCGAAGAGCTTCTGGTGATGCGCCAGCGCCTCGCGAACGTAGGGCGAGTCGAGCCCGTTATTGACCACGTCACGCTTGTACTCTGCGCGTCTCGGGATCGGAGATTTGAAAAATTCGGTATCCCGCTCCTGCGGCGTCATCTTCAAGAAGCGTGGGCGGAAGGCCGTGCCGAATGTGAGGATCATGCACGAGTGATGCATATACTCATCGATCAGCTTGTTGAGCATGTGCACTCGCGCCCGATCGGCTGGAGCCGTCGGCATCAGCGGCGGTTGCGGGAACGCATCTTCCAGGTAGTAAAGGATGACCGCCGACTCGGTGATAGGCTGTCCGTCGTGGACGAGCGTCGGCACCACGCCATTGGGATTGAGCTTGAGGTAGGCGGGGTCGAACTGGTCGCCTTGCAGCTTGAGCATGTGCTCCTTGGCCTGCAGATCTTTTTCCGTCAGAGCTAAACGAACCTTCTGGGCACACACCGAGTTGGTATTGTTGTAAAGCTCGAGCATCTGTTCCTCCCGCGGCTGCGGCCGCCCGGCGATACCTCCGTCGACTATTTGTCAGCGCCCGCTCACGCCGCAAAGCGCGCGCGGTCGTGCGGCTTCTTGAAATCGACCGGCGTCCCTTTCGGGATGATTCCGGTCGGATTGACGCGCGTGATCGAATAGTAGCCCATGACGTAATAGCGCGGCTTGACCGTCTCGGCGACAGCCGGCACCGCATAGAGTTCGCGCACATAGTTCTGCAAATTCGGAAAGTCGGCGATCCGGTTGCGGTTGCATTTGAACAGCGAGAAATAGGCGACGTCGAAACGCACCAGCGTCGGAAACAGCCGCCAGTCCGCTTCGGTGATCTGATTGCCGACCAGATAACGCTGGCGGCCAAGCCGCGCCTCGATCTCGTCGAGCGTCGCGAACAGCGTGTCATAGGCCTCGTCGTACGCGGCCTGCGAACGCGCGAAGCCGCAGCGATACACGCCGTTGTTGACGTTGCTGTAGACCTGCTCGTTGATGCGGTCGATCTCGGCACGCAAATGCTTGGGATAGAAATCGGTCGGATCAGCGCCGAGCGCGCCGAATTCCGAATTGAGCATGCGGATGATTTCTGACGATTCGTTGTTGACGATCCGCTTGGTCTTTTTGTCCCACAGCGTCGGCACCGTCACCTTGCCGGTGTAATGCGGGTTGCTGGCTGAATAGGCCTCGTGCAGATACCGGAAGCCGTTGACGCGGTCGGGCGTACAGTCGGGAAATGCCGGATTGTCCTCGAACGTCCAGCCTTGTTCGCGCAGGCCCGGAACGGCGATAGCGACGCTGATGATGCCGGTGAGCTTCTTGAGCCCGAGAAAAATCTGTGTGCGGTGCGCCCACGGGCAGGTATAGGCGACATAGAGGTGATAGCGCCCGGCCTCGGCCGGAAAGCCGGACGAACCGTCGGCCGTGATGCGGTCGCGGAACACGCTGTCCACGCGCTGGAAATTGCCGGCTTTGCCGATCTCGTTGACCGGATCTTCGTCGCGCCATTGGCCGTCGACCAGCATACCCATTACGCAGCCTCCCCGCGGACCAGCGCCGCCGCCTGGCGGATCGCCGCAATGTTTGCACGATACGATTCGGGCGTGCGGTCCTTGAACACCGCCGAGCCGGCGACCAGCGCGTTGGCGCCGGCGCGCGCCACCTCGGCCGCGTTCTCGGGTGTGATGCCGCCATCGATTTCGATATCGATCGGCCGCCCGCGGGCGAGCGCGCGCACCTTGCGCAGCTTCTCGACCGCATTGTGAATGAATTTCTGGCCGCCGAAGCCCGGATTGACCGACATGATCAGGACGAGATCAATGAGATCGATCACCGGCTCGATGCTCTCGACCGGCGTTCCCGGGTTTATGGTCACGCCGGCCTTCTTGCCGAGCGCGCGGATCGTCTGCAGCGACCGGTGGATATGGGGGCCCGCCTCCACGTGCACGGTGATGATATCGGAGCCGGCCTCGGCGAACGCTTCCAGATAAGGATCGCAGGGCGCGATCATCAGATGCACGTCGAACACTTTCTTGGTGTAGCCGCGCAGCGCTTTTACCACATCCGGGCCGATCGAGATGTTGGGCACGAAGTGGCCGTCCATCACGTCGACATGGATCCAATCGGCGCCGGCCGCATCCACCGCGCGTACTTCCTCGCCGAGCTTGGCGAAGTCCGCCGCCAGGATCGAAGGGGCGATGATGAGTGGGCGCTGCACCGGCTCCTCGCGAAGATCAGTCACCGCTCGTCCCCGCGAAGGCGGGGACCCAGCAATCGTATTGCCGATGTGTGGCCTACTGAATTCCCGCTTGCGCGGGAATGAGCGGCGTAAGCTTCACTGTCGACGTTCGCCTAACACGCCATGCGCAGGCGGGCAACGCATCGCCGGACATACGTTGACGGAAGCGAGACGCGACACGCTCAGGCGCCGCGCCGCAACGCCTCCTTAACCTTCTCCGGCGTGAACGGCACCGAACGAAGCCGCACGCCGGTCGCATCGAACACCGCATTCGAGATTGCCGACGGCACCACCGCCGCCGACGGCTCGCCCGCGCCCCACGGCTTTTCGGCCGGCCGGTCGATCAGGTCGATGAGGATGTCCGGCACCTCCGGGAAGGTCAGGATCGGATAGCTCGCCCAATCGAGGCTGGTCACGGCCGAACGGTTGAATGTCAGCTCCTCCTTCAAGGTCCGGCTCACGGTCTGGATGATGTTGCCTTCGATCTGGCTCAGCACGCCGTCGGGATTGATGATCTGCCCGCAATCGTGCAGCACGAAGAACTTCCTGGCGCGGATCTCGCCGGTCGAGCGCTTGACCTCGACCTCGGCGACGACGGCGATATAGGTGCGCACGAGCTCATATTTGCAGTAGGACACGCCGCGGCCGGTGACGACGTCGCCGCTCTGCCCGCCGCGCGGGGAGGGGCGTTTCTCCCACTGCGCGAGCGCGGCGACCCGGTTGAGGATTTCGATCCCGCGCGTGTCGGCCGGGTCGAGATATTTCAGCCGAAGCGCGATCGGATCGGCGCCGGCCGCTGCCGCCAGCTCATCCATGAAGCATTCGTTGGCGAAGGTGTTCTGCATGCGGCCCGGAGTCCTGATCCAGGACGGCCGGAACGGCGTCGTCTCCAGCCGGTGGCAGACGGCTTTGATGTTGGCGAACTTGTAGGGAATGTTCGAGTTCTGAAAGATGTTGCCGGGCGCGATGGTCTCGTCGGACGGCTTGCCGCTGAGCGTCGCCGCCACCAGCGGCACCACGAACGCGTTTGGCGTCTGCTGCGGGATGAAGAATTCCGAATCCCAGGCCGTCACGGTGCCGGAAGCGTCCAGCGTCGCCCGCAAATCGACCAGCGTCGGCGGACCTTTCGGATCCCAGCCATGCTCGTCGGCGCGCGACCATTGCACACGCACCGGCCGGCCGATGGCCTTGGCGAGCAGCGCCGCATCGGCTGCAGCGTCTTCGTGTCCATTGCGGCCGTAGCAGCCGGAGCCTTCCACATAGATGCAGCGCACGTTCTCGGGCGGCAGATCGAACATCTTCGCGAGCTGCTTGCGCAGGTTATGGGTCGCCTGCGACGCCGACCAGGATGTGAGCTTGCCGTCCTTGAATTCGGCAATCGCGCAGGAAGGTCCGATCGAGCCGTGGGTATGAATGGCGAATTCGTAGGTGGCGTTGATTTTCTTCACGCCGTCCTTGGCCATGGCGTCGGCGGTATTGCCGACATTGGCGGTGACTTCGTCCTTGGCGACTTTGCTGGCGCGCACGTGCTCGAAGAGCTTCGTCTGCTCGGGCAATCCTTCCCAGGCGGACCAGGTCGCCTTGATTTGCTGCGACGCCTTGATGGCGGCCCATTCGTCCTCGGCGACGATGCCGAGGAAGTTGCCTTCGCGCACAACGCGGACGACGCCGGGGATACCCTGAACTGACGCGTCATCGACGCTTTGCAATTGCGCGCCGATCGCCGGCGGCCGCACGACGCGGCCGTGCAGCATTCCGGGCACGCGCACGTCTTGCATGTAGGTGAACTTGCCGGTGACCTTGTCCGGAATATCGAGGCGCGGGATCGAGGTGCCGACGATCGTGAAAGTCTTCGGATCTTTGGTTGCCGGCGGCTTTTGATGGTCGAGCGTCAGTGAAAAGGTCTTGCCGCCGATCAGCTCGCCATAGCTGACGTTCCGATCGCCGCTGCGTACGACGCCGTCCGCGACTTTCAGCTCGGCGACGCCAGTGCCGAGCTGTTTCGCCGCGAGATCAATGAGCGTGCTCTTCGCCAAGGCGCAGGCATTGCGGATCTGCACGCCGCCGATCTGGATGGCGAGGCTGCCGAATGTCGGTCCCTGGTCCGGTGTCAGCGCCGTGTCGCCTTGCACGATCGTGACTTTGGTCAGGGGCACATCGAGCTCTTCGGCGGCGATTTGGGTCAGCGCCGTGCGCACGCCGGTGCCGAGATCAACCTTGCCGGAGTAAATCGTCACCGCGCCCGCGGAATCGATGGCGAGAAAGCTGTCGACCGCGGTCAGCGCCACGGGTTTCGGCGCGACGGCGTCTTCGGCCAATGCTTCGCGCGCCGGTCCGCCAAATGAAAAGCTGACGACGAGTGCGCCGCCGCTCTTGAGAACATCGCGGCGCGAGGGGATGAACGGCTTGCCCATCATTGCCTCCCTTGCACGGCGTCGGCGGCACGCATCACTGCACGCACGATCCGGGCATGCGTGCCGCATCGGCAGAGATTGGCGGCCAGCGCATTCTTGACGTCGGCCTCGCTCGGCTTCTGGCTCCCGGCCAGGAAGGCTGCCGCCTGCATGATCATGCCGTTGATGCAATAGCCGCACTGCGCCGCCTGTTCCTGGATGAAGGCGCGCTGCACCGGATGGAGGTTCTCCGGCGTGCCCAAGCCTTCCAGCGTGACGACCTTGCTGTTTTCGCCGATCGCGGAAAGCGGCAGCACGCATGACCGGACCGCCTGGCCGTCGAGATGCACAGTGCACGCTCCGCATTGCGCCAGACCGCATCCGAACCGCGGTCCGTGCAAACCGAGATGGCCGCGCAGCAAATAAAGGAGCGGCATGTCCGGATCGTCGATCGTGGTCGTGACCCGTTCGCCGTTCACGTTCAATGTCTTGGATATCGCCATCGCGCTTCCCTCCGGAAGTTGGCAGGCATGGGCGGAAGTTCTCGCCATGAAATTTCGGCGCGATCCGCCCAATGGCCCCCCGCAGGGCGCTCGCCGGCGCCGATTGCCGAAGGCCGCCGGATCAGCATACGCCCGGTGCCGCGCCAGCCAAGACACGGTTCAGCGATGCTGTGTTGCGCAACGGGATTGTTGCGCAAATTGTTCCGCTTCCTTACTTAGCCTTCAGCCGCAACGGAGGTTCTCCTGGCGCGCAGTGACATTATCGTGCTTGGAGCCGGTATCGTCGGCACCTCGATCGCGCTTCATCTCGTCAAGCGCGGGCTCGCCGTGACGCTCATCGACCGCGGCGAGCCGGGGGAGGGCACGTCCTACGGCAATGCCGGCATTATCGAAGGCAATACGGTTTTCCCCGCGGCCTTTCCGGCAAGCTTCACCGAACTTGCGCGGATTGCGCTGAAGCGCTCCACGTTGGCCAACTATCATCTCGGGTTCCTGCCCAAGGTCGCGCCGTGGCTAATGGCGTTTCGCGCAGCCTCGCAGCCCGCGCGCCTGATCGAAACCGCGCAGATCATGCGGCCCTTCTTGGCGCGCGCCGTCCCCGAGCACGATGCGCTCGCAGCCGAGTCGGGCGCCGAACGCCATTTCAGCCGCCGCGGCTGGCTCAAGCTCTATCGGACACGCAAGCTGTTCGAGGCCCAAAAGGTCGAGCTCGACCTTGCCGCGCGTTTTGGCATCGCCAACATCCCGCTCGACCGTGACGGCGCGCTCGCGCTCGAACCGGCGCTCAATCGGGCGTTCCACCATGCCGTGCACTGGACCGGCGCGGTGAGTGTCAACAGTCCGCTGGCGGTGACACGCGCTTACGCCGCGCGTTTCAATGCGCTCGGCGGTTTGACGCTGAGCGGGGACGCGCGCTCGCTGCATCGTTCCGACCGCTCCTGGCGGGTGGAGACAGACTCGGGCCCGGTCGATGCCGGCGATGTGGTGGTCGCGCTCGGGCCGTGGAGCCTCGATGTGCTGGCGCCGCTCGGCATCACGCTGCCGCTTGCGGTCAAGCGCGGCTATCACCGCCACTACCGCCGGCAGGGCAATGCCGCCCTCAGCCGCCCGGTGCTCGATGCGCAATACGGCTATGTGCTGGCGCCGATGGAGCAGGGCATTCGGCTTACCACCGCCGTGGAGTTCGCTCCGCGCGATGCGCCGGCGACGCCCGCCCAACTCGCGCGCCTCATGCCGGTCGCCAAGGCTTTGTTTCCGCTCGGTGAGCCGGTCGAGCCGCAGCCCTGGCTGGGGGCCCGGCCGTGCTTTGCGGACTCCCGCCCGGTGATCGGGCGGTCACCGGGTCAGCGCGGGCTTTGGCTCGCATTTGGGCACGGCCATTGGGGATTGACGCTCGGGCCGGCGACCGGCCGGTTGATGGCCGAAATGATGACCGGCGCTACACCGTTCTGCGACCCCAAGCCCTT
>DATMQV010000291.1:0-3955 GCA_035566615.1 Xanthobacteraceae bacterium | reverse complement strand
GGGCCGCAGCGCTGGTTCCTGGAAGTGATCGCATGAACCGCACCGGGCTCATCATCGCGCTTGCGATCGCCGCCGTGGTCGGCGCGGTGTTCGCCATTTATCCGCAACTCGATGTCGCGATCGCGGCGCTGTTCTACAATCCGACGACGCACGCCTTCGTCGCCTGGTATTCGGATCGCGTCGAACATGCGCGCGACGCCGCGACCCTCTTGATCATGCTGATCGTCGCGCCGGCTTTTCTCGCCGTCGCCGGCAAGCTCATTTTTCCGCAGCGGCGCATGCTGATCCCCGGCCGCGCCGCGCTTTTCCTGATCGTCACGCTGGCGCTCGGACCGGGCATTCTCACCAACGGGATCCTGAAAGGGCATTCGGCGCGCATGCGGCCGGTCGATATCATCGAGCTCGGCGGCAAGGAGCGATTCACGGCGTGGTGGGATCCGCGCGGGCCCTGTCCGGAGAATTGCTCGTTCGTGGCCGGTGAAGCTTCAGGCGCGTTCTGGACACTCGCCCCGGCTGCGCTTACGCCGCCGCAATGGCGGCCGCTCGCCTATGCGGGCGCGCTCATCTTCGGCGCTGCCATGGGCGTCCTTCGCATGGCGGCCGGGGCGCATTTCTTCACCGACGTCGTGTTCGCCGGTGTGCTGACGTATTTGCTGATCTGGACGTTCCACGGCCTGATCTATCGCTGGCGGCCGACCAGACTCACCGACGAGATGGTCGAGCGCCCGCTCGAACAAGTGGGAACGACGTTCCGCGATGCTATCGCAGCGGTACTTCGCTTGGCGGGATACACGCGCAAGCGCAATTATTGAGGACGCGCATCGAAGGTAGCGTTGACCGTCGTCCGCTTGATCACGAGCCCCACATTGCTGATCTTCTTGTGAAACGTGTCGCGTTTGCCCGCCCCGGACTCGATGTCCAGGACTTGCGGCGTAAATTCCGGCATTTTGTCCAAATACACTGTAATCGGCGGCAGGCCTCCGGATTCGTCGGCGCGTACCGTGATCACGTATTCAGGATCGTCAAAGGCGACCGTGTCCGGGACCGTTCTTGCGCGGACGGCGTTGAACAACGGCGGGTAATGGATGTCGGCATTATTCGCATCGGTGATTGTCAGTTTTCCGCTGATCGTCCAGCACGAATGCTGGAAGCTGCCGACATAATCGATCGCCGGCCTCACGAACGGGATCATGGCCGCGAACAGCACCAGATAACCGCCAAAGGCGCCGGCCGCATTGACCTTGAAATTGGCCAGCACGCCCTCAGCCTTGATCCTGGAGTCGGGAAACAGCCAGTACAGGAGAATTGCCGGCACCAGCGGCAAGATGAACCAAACCACCAGAATTCCGACAAGGCCGAGATAGACCAGAAATTCCATGGAACCCAACATGGCCTTCCTCCGTATCTGCGCGGCGTGGCCGGACGCGTTTCCGCGGGGGCCTACAAGCCGTACGTGCTGAACGTTTTGGCAATATCAGGATCGTGTTGCTGCGCCTGCTTGATATCGTCGTCGCCTTTGCTGTCGCCCTTCTTCAAGCGGGCCAGGCCGCGACCATAGAGCGATGTCGCAAGGTTGGGATCGAGCGCCAGCGCCTTCTCATAGTCGGCGATTGCGGCGTCGAATTTGCCCATTTTCAGATAGGTAAAGCCGCGGCTGTCGTACGCGTTCTTGTTTGTTGGCAACAGGCGCAAAGATCGATCGCAGTCGTTGAGTGCGTCTTGCAGCTGGTCGGTGATTGCGTGCACCCAGCAACGGTTGTTCCACGCCGTCGGCCGGTTTGGATCGATCGCAATCGCCTGGTCGTAATCCGCGACGGCGCGCCGGTAATCCTTGAGATATTCGTAAGTGAGGCCGCGGCCGAGGATGGCGTTGACGTTTTTGGCGTCCAGCGCGATCGCGCGGTCGTAGTCCTGGATGGCGAGATCGTATTCGCCTTTATATCTGCGCGCGTTGCCGCGTCCGACGAACGCATTCGTGTGATTGGGATTGAGCTCGAGCGCGTGGTTGCAATCATCGATCGCGCGATCGTAGTTCTTGAGCATGACATTGACATAGCAGCGGTTGTTGTAGGAGCTGACATTTTTCTGATCGAGGGCAATCGCGCCGTTATAGGCGTCAAGCGCGCCCTTGAAATCGCCGACCGCGCTGTAGGCGAGGCCCAAATTGAAAAAGGCGGCCGCGTAGTTGGGACGGTTCTGGATGGCGCTCTGATAATCCTGGATGGCGCGATCGTATTGGCCGATCGCTTGGTACAAGTTGCCGCGCAGATTGAAAACAGTTGGAGATTTCGGATCGACGCGAACGGCTTCGTCAAAGTCCTTGGCGGCCTCGGCGTAGCGCCGTTCTTTCTGCTGGGCGAGACCTCGGCTCATGTAGGCCTTGGCAAGCTCCTCGCCGGCGACTGTTCCGGACGAGATGACCTCGGTGCACGCGGCGATCGAGGTATCGCCCTCCGCCTCGTGGCAGATGTCCCCGATGTCGGTTGTGGCCGCCGCGACCGCCGCGAACATCATCGACAGCAAAGCCGAGATCGTGAACGTCGCGATCGTTCTTGAAACGGATATCAAATCGACCTCCAGCAATTGAATGGCCGATGGACCGTGTCGTATGCCTCTGCACGGCACCTTCCAGCCAGACGCATCGCGGCGCCGAGGCAGGCAGGCCGTCGATAAATGCACTGCGTCGCGGCGGCGCTTATGGCGGGCTGGAGCCTGCCAGCGCGTATTGCGCCGTCAGCAGAATTGCCCAAATCGTCGCGACTGACAGGAGCGTCCGCAGGGATTGTTTCATGACGAACACCCTAGGTTGGCCGTCGTCCCGGCCACGGCTGAATATTGCCGGGTCGCTCGTTAACCGTTCAATAATTTAACCGCTGCAGCCAGGCGGTGATATGACCCACGTCACACGAGGCACTGGCCAATTGGTCGATCTCGGACTACGAACGGCCGGCTGCGGCGGGGCTTGCCTTTGGGTTTCGAACGGCGGTCTCGGCCGCGGCGATTGCCGTTCCGGGCCGGCGGTTCAGCCACGGGTCAGCGAGGATGAGTGACTGCTATGAGTGACGTGAAGAAAGTCGTGGTGGCCTATTCGGGCGGTCTCGATACCTCGATCATCCTCAAATGGCTGCAGACGACCTATGGCTGCGAGGTGGTGACCTTCACCGCCGATCTTGGCCAGGGCGAGGAGCTCGAGCCGGCCCGCCAGAAGGCGCTGATGCTCGGCATCAAGCCGGAGAATATCTTCATCGAAGATCTGCGCGAAGAATTCGTGCGCGACTACGTGTTCCCGATGTTTCGCGCCAATGCACTCTATGAAGGCCAGTACCTGCTCGGCACCTCGATTGCGCGGCCGTTGATCGCCAAGAAGCAAATCGAGATCGCCGAGAAAGTCGGCGCCGACGCCGTGGCGCACGGCGCGACCGGCAAGGGCAACGATCAGGTGCGTTTCGAGCTCGGCTATTACGCGCTCAAGCCGGACGTGAAAGTGATCGCACCGTGGCGCGAATGGGATTTCCGTTCGCGCGAAGCGCTGCTCGCCTTTGCCGAAAAAAATCAGATCCCGATCGCCAAGGACAAACGCGGCGAAGCGCCGTTCTCGACCGACGCCAATCTTTTGCACACGTCGTCCGAAGGCAAGGTGCTGGAAAATCCCGGCGAGGAAGTGCCGGATTACGTCTATTCACGTACGGTCGGTCCTGAGAAAGCCCCGGACCAGGCGGCCTACGTCACGATCGATTTCGAGAAGGGCGATCCGGTTGCGATCGACGGCAAGAAGCTTTCGCCGGCGAGCTTGCTGACGCAGCTCAACGCGCTCGGTCGCACCCATGGCATCGGCCGGCTCGATCTGGTGGAAAACCGCTTTGTCGGCATGAAGTCGCGCGGCATGTACGAGACGCCGGGCGGCACCATCCTGCTCGCCGCCCATCGCGGCATCGAATCGATCACGCTCGACCGC
>DATMQV010000290.1:0-3683 GCA_035566615.1 Xanthobacteraceae bacterium | reverse complement strand
CGATCCACACGCGATCAAAGCCGGCAATGTAATCCAAAAAGCGGATGAGACCGGCGGCACGGCCGGGCCGTCCGGCCAGCCGGCAATGCAAACCGATCGACATCATTTTCGGCGCGCGCTCGCCTTCGGCATAGAGCACATTGAAGCTGTCGCGCAGATAGGCAAAGAACGCATCGCCGTTCTCAAAGCCTTGCGGGTTGATGAAGCGCATGTCGTTGGCATCGAGCGTGTACGGAATGATCAGGTGCGGCGTGTCGTTGGGGCCGCGGGCCCAATAGGGCAAATCGTCGGCGTAGGAATCGGACGAATAAAGAAAGCCGCCGTCGGCGAGCACGAGACCGAGCGTTTGCGCGGAGGTCCGCCCGGTATACCAGCCGAACGGCCGCTCGCCGGTCGCCTCGATGTGCAGGCGGATGGCCTCGCGCATATGCGCGGCTTCGTCCTCGCGGGAGAAGTCCTTGTAGTCGATCCATTTCAGTCCGTGCGAGGCGATCTCCCAGCCGGCCTCGCGCATGGCGGCGACCACTTCCGGATTGCGGGCGAGCGCGCTCGCCACGCCAAACACCGTGGCCGGAATATTGCGCGCGGTGAACAGCCGCCACAGGCGCCAGAAGCCGGCGCGCGAGCCGTATTCGAACATGGATTCCACGTTCATGTGGCGCTGCCCGCGCCAGGGCTGCGCGCCGAGCACGTCCGAGAGGAACGCCTCGGAAGCGTGATCGCCGTGCAAAATAGAGTTCTCACCGCCCTCCTCGAAATTCACCACGAATTGCAGCGCCACGCGGGCACCGCCCGGCCAGCGCGGATCGGGAGCATTGCGGCCGTAGCCGGCAAGGTCGCGCGGATAGTCGTTTGGAGTTGCCATCGCGTTTTTGTGCAGAAGAGGCCCGGCGGCCCACCATGGCAGAGGCGCGGCCCCGGCTTCAAGTGCTCCTATTATTTGAGCATGATCTTGACCGAAAAACCGGTTTCCACTTTTCGGGATCATGCTCGTGCTTCGGGCCCTCGAACGCTGCCCGGCACGCGATTGACCAAGCCCGGCGATGCCTCCATTAAGAACCGGAGGCATATGGGAACAGGCGCGTGACGGCGGCGGATCATCCGGCATTTGGGGAGGCTATTTCGAACAGGCTTGCCGAATTGGCCGCGCTAAGCGACGAGTCCGGCCGCCTCACCCGGCTTTATCTGTCGCCGGCCCACCGCCGTGCCATCGATCTGGTGAGCTACTGGATGCGAGACGCCGGCATGTCGGTGCGGCTCGACCCGCTGGCGAGCGTCGTCGGCCGCTATGAAGCGCAGGACGGCGGCACGCAGACGCTCCTGCTCGGCTCTCACATCGACAGCGTGCGCAATGCGGGCCGGTTCGATGGGCCGCTCGGCGTGGTCACGGCGATCGAGGCAGTGAAGGCCGCATTCAAGTCCGGCAAGCGCTACCCGTTCGCGATCGAAGTCGTCGCCTTCGGCGACGAAGAAGGCGTGCGCTTTGCGACGACGCTGGGCGGCTCGCGGGCACTGGCCGGCACGTTCGATGAAAAGGCGCTCGACGAGCTCGACGAGAGCACGATTTCACGGCGCGAGGCGCTGACCGCCTTCGGCTGCGATCCGTCGCGTGTTGCAGATGAGAAGCGTGCGCTCGATCGCACCTTGGGCTATGTCGAGGTGCATATCGAGCAAGGCCCGGTGCTGGAAAAGGAGGGCTTGCCGCTAGGCATCGTGACCACGATCGACGGAGTTTCGCGCGCCACGATCGACGTCGAGGGCATCGCCGGCCACGCCGGCACGGTGCCGATGGCGATGAGGCACGATGCGCTCGCCGCCGCGGCCGAAATGCTGCTCGCGATCGAAGAACGAGCGCGCCGGCAGCCCAATCTGGTGGCGACGGTCGGCAAGCTCGAAGTGCCGCGCTCGGCGCCCAACACCATCCCCGGCCGCGTTCGCTTCACGCTCGATCTCCGCGGCCCCAGAGATGCGGAACGCATCAAAGCGGTCGAGGACATCAGGGCGACGATCGCCGCCATCGCTGTGCGCCGCGGCGTGACGCAGCGATTGACACCCGGCCATCAGGCGCCGGCCGCGCATTGCGACGAAAAGCTCTCAGACTTGTTGGCGGCGGCAGCGGAAAGTTGCGGCGCCGCGCCGCGGCGGATGCCGAGCGGCGCCGGCCACGACGCCATGGCCTTCGACAAGATCATTCCGTTCGCCATGCTGTTTATCCGCTGCCGCGGCGGCGTGAGCCACAACCCGGACGAATTTGCTTCGCCCGGCGACATCGATATCGCGGCGCGCGTTCTCTCGACTTTTTTAGATAGGATCGGATCATGATCACAGTACGCATCAAGGCAGGGCCGTACGAGTTCGAAGCACAGACCGAGGACCTGGCGCCGACCACCGTCGCGAGATTCGTCGCGCTCCTACCCTACCGGCAGCAGATCATCCATGTACGCTGGAGCGGCGAAGGCTGCTGGATCCCCCTCGGCGACTATGATTTCGGGCTGGCTTATGAGAACCACACCAGCTATCCGGCGCCGGGCGAGATCATTCTTTATCCGGGCGGCATCAGCGAGACGGAAATCCTCCTGGCCTATGGAGCCGTCTCCTTTGCCAGCAAGGTCGGCCAGCTCGCCGGCAATCACTTTCTCACCATCACCAAAGGCCGCGAGAACCTGACCGCGCTCGGCAAGCTGTGCTTATGGAAAGGCGCGCAGGAGATTGTGTTCGAGCTGAAGCGATAAATTGTATTGTAGGGTGGGGTGAGCGTGGCGAAGCCGACGCGGAAAGCGAAGCAGAACAGACAACGCGTGGGCACGTCGCTTCGCCCTACGGCGTACGGAGAGTAGGTGAATGAGTGACAACGCCAGCCTGCGGATCGGCATCGACACCGGCGGCACGTTTACCGATATCGTCTGTATAGACGACAAGTCGGGCGCGATGCGGGTGACCAAGGTGTCGTCGACGCCGTCGAACCCGGCGGTGGCTTTGGTGCGCGGCGTTCACGCGATCCTCAACGAATGGGGCGCTGGCGTGGACGATCTTGCCGTGCTCGCGCACGGCACGACGGTCGCGACCAATGCGCTGCTGCAAGGCGAGATCGCTGGCCTCGGCCTGATTGTCACGGAGGGTTTCCGGCACATTCTGGAAATCGCGCGGCAGGCGGTGCCGGAGGGCTACGGCAATTCGTATTTCTGGGTGAAGCCCGACCGCATCGTGCCGCTGCGTTACGTCCGCGAAGTCGGCGGCCGGCTGAACTTCCTGGGCGAAGAGCTGCGCCCGCTCGACGAGGAAAGCGTGCGGGCGGCGGCGCGCTTTTTCCGCCAAGCCGGCATCAACGCTGTCGGCATTTGTTTGATCCATTCGTATGCCAAGGCGGGGCACGAGCGCCGCGCCGCCGAGATCGTGCGCGCGGAACATCCGGAGTGCACGCTCTCGCTCTCCTGCGACGTACTGCCCGAATACCGCGAATATGAGCGCGCGGTGACGACGCTGGTCGACGCCTTCATCAAGCCGCATATGAGCCGCTATCTCGACCGCATCCGCGACGAGCTCGGCGAGGCGCTGAACAAAAAGCCGTTCCTGGTGATGCAGTCGAGCGGCGGGGTGGCGAGCCCCGATCAGGTGATGCGCAAGCCGATCACCACCGCGCTGTCGGGACCGGCGGCGGGCGCGCTCGGCAGCGCGGTGATCGC
>DATMQV010000289.1:0-4846 GCA_035566615.1 Xanthobacteraceae bacterium | reverse complement strand
AGTTAATATCACCGTCGGTCTCCCAGTGATCCGGACTTCCGTCGATCACGGCACAGCCTTCGACCTCGCCGGCACCGGCGCTGCCGACGAGCGCAGCATGATCGAAGCATTGCGCCAGGCAGCCGAACTGGCGCAGGCGCGAGAGAGCTCGGCGAACAACTCGCCGGCGGCCTCCCTGGCGGGCCATCACAGTTCGACCCATCCTTAAGACCAGAGCGTGTCGTGCCCTTGCGCGCGTACCGAGGACCAGAAACGCAGCCTAGGACGAAGCCTTGCCCCAAAGTCGCTTGGTCGCGAGTGCTGCACCATCCGACAAAGCCTTGAGCTTCGCCCAAACGACATCCTCGGCGATGAATTCATAGCTCGCGAATGTACCGAAGCCGCAATCGGTGCCCCCGATAACCCGTTCGCGCGCTCCAACGGCTGCAACCGCCGCGCAGATCCGGTTCGCAACAACTTCGGGATGCTCGAGATAGTTGGTCGTTACGTCGATGACGCCGGGGATGAGCAACATGTCCTTCGGCAGCGGCAGCTTCTTGAACACTTCCGTCTCGTGTTCGTGGCGCGGATTGCCGAGCGGAATCGAGAGCGCGCCGACCTTGGCCTTATAAAGGATCGGCAACAGATCGATCATGTCGACATCGTCCTGATGCGGACCATTCCAGTTGCCCCAACAAACGTGGAGCCGGACCTTCTCGGGCGGGATGTTGGCGACCGCGACGTTGATCGCATCAATATGAAGGGCCACACGGTCAAGGAAACTCTTCAGCGGCTGATCGCCGAACATAATGACCCGCTCCATCGCGAGGTCGGGTGCATCCAACTGTAAGATATACCCTTCACCGACGATGTACTCGTATTCCTTCTTAAGCTCGTTTGCGATCCCCATGACGTATTCGGCATCGTCCTTGTAAGCCGGATTGTCGGGAGCGAGCAGCATCGTTGTCGAAACGATGCCCGGCGACGCTGCCGTCATAAAGTCCTCGGTGAACTTGGTCCCGGTCCGCTTCAAAGATGCCTTGTAGGCCGCCGACTCCGTTTTGGCCTCCGACAAAGTCGGATCGTATCCGAGTTTGCCTACCGCCTGCGGTGCATTCCAAACCTTGGCAAGCTCTTCGGAAATACCGATCTGTCGCGCCATATAGTCAGCGAAGCCGGGAAACTTGATCGCATCCAGGGTCGGCTTGCGGCGCGATTCCCCGCCAAAACCGGTCATGCGTTCGGTTGTGTACGTTGAAAATCCGACTCGCGGCGTTTCTCCGTCGTTGCCGACGTCGACCCCGCACTCTTGCTGACGCTCGACGACGAAGTCGAGGTTACGTTCGATTTCGGCTTGGAGCGCCCCAGCATCATAAGTCTTGCGCTGCTCGCGTTTGACGAGCAGCGCTGAGAGCGCCTTCGACCGAGGCAGGCTGCCCGTGTGCGTCGTCAAAATCCGATCGCTGCTGTTTTTCATATGTTTCCTCCCGGGTTGCCGGACCTAAGTTGAAAATCGCGCCGGCGTCCGATTGGCGTGCCAGCTTCTTCGCTCCAAAACGCCGCCTGCTTTCCTGCACTCGCCGGTCTACACGCTGACGGGGTAAATCGGCTTTTCACCGCTTAGTACCCGCGCAACGTCGGTCGCGCATTTCGTTTGCAGTTCCTCCAGCGCTTCAACCGAATAGAACGCGGTGTGCGGCGTCACGATCACGTTCGGACGGCCGAGAAGCGGCGAATCCCTGCTCAAGGGTTCGACGGCAACCACGTCGAGCGCGGCACCGCCCAGATGACCGGCATCGAGCGCGGCGGCCAAGGCTGCCTCGTCGACAAGCGGCCCGCGCGCCGTATTGACGATGTACGCGCCCATCTTCATTCGCTTGAATGCATCTGCGTTGAACAAGCCGCGGGTCTGCGGCGTCAGCGGCGCATGCACGGAGATGAAATCCGAGATTTCGAGGAGCCGCTCGAAGCTGACCAGTTCCACACCGAGCTCCTGCGCACTCGCGGCCTCAACAAAAGGATCGTGCGCGACTACCTTGAAGCCGAACGCCTTCGCCTTCGGCACGACACGCCGCGGGATATTGCCAAGGCCGACGAGACCCAAAACCTGGCCTTCGAGCCTGCGAATCGGCACGACAGCCGGCATTTCCCAGCGACCCTGCTGCACCAGCGAATTGGAAAACGGCACCTTGCGCGCCAGCGCCATCACAAGCGCCATCGCGTGGTCAGAGACTTCCCGCAGGCAATAGTCGGGCACATAGGTGACGACGATGTTGTGTGCAACCGCCGCCTTGATGTCGATATTGTCGACGCCGAGCCCGAAGCGGCCGATCACCTTGCAGCGCTGAAGCTGCCGCAACAACTCGCCCGGCAGCTTGGCATAGGTGACGAGAACGCCATCAGCGTCGCGCGCGACATCGAGTATGTCGGCCTCGCTCGTGCTTTTCGCGATACGGATTTCCGGATCGAGCTGCTTGAGCGCGGCCATCGCCGGGTCGAGCGAGGGAAATACGCTGTCAGTGACCGCGATCAGCGGCCGGGTCACGGCAGCACCTGCGGGTTCACGCAATTCGGCGGCCGCTTGCCGCTGAGAAAAGCAAGAATATTGTCGACCACGCTATTGGCCATGCCCTCACGCACTTCGGCCGTGGCGCTGCCGACATGCGGCGCCAGCACGACGTTGCTCAGCGCCCGTAGGTCCTTGCCGACTTTCGGTTCGTGCTCGAACACGTCCAGACCGGCGCCGGCAATCTGCTTGCGTGCCAGTGCCCGTGTCAGGGCCGCCTCGTCCACAATCGGACCGCGCGCCGTATTGATCAAATAGGCGGCCGGCTTCATTAGCTTCAGTTCGCGCGCGCCGATCTGGTGCCGGGTCTCTTTATTCAACGGCGAGTGAATCGAGACAAAATCGGATTCGGTCAGCAACGTGTCGAGCGGTGCATAGGTCAGTCCGGCGGCCTGTTCCTCCTCCGGCGATTTGCCCCGCGGCGTATAGTAGAGAACACGCATGCCAAAACCGTGCGCGCGGCGGGCGACCGCCTTGCCGATCAGACCGCCGCCACCGACAAGCCCGAGCGTTTTGTTCCACACGAACGAACCGAGCAAATGACCCGACTGGGCGCCGGGAAACTTCCCCGCCCGCACCATGCGGTCGCCTTCGACCACGCGCCGGGCGATGGCAAGCATCAGCGCAAACGCCAAGTCGGCTGTCGCCTCCGTAGTGCTTGCCGGCACCACGGTCACTGGAATACCGCGCGCGGTCGCCGCTTCAACGTCGATATTCGAAGGCGTGATCGACTGCGCCGCGACGAGGCGCAGCGCGGGGTTGGCGGAAATGATGCCGGCGTCGATCTGATCGTGCAGCAGGCAAAACAGGATATCGCAGCGCCGCACGGCCGCGATCAGCGCACGGCGGCCAATGATTCGGATTGCATCCGGATTGACGGTGACGGTCGCCACCTCGCGAAGACGCACGATCGCGCTCTTGGCGACCGGCTGCGTGACATAAATGCGCGGCTTGCGGGCACTCGTCATGCAAACCATCGCACAACGCCGGCGACGCCATCGACCGCAACTTGCGCGCCATCCGGAATGCGCCGGGTGGCATCGAGTACGCCAAGCACCATCGGGATGCCGCGCTCACGCCCAAGCGCGGCGAGATGCGATGTCGAGCCGCCAAGCTCGGCCACGACTCCGCCCACCTGCGACAGAATGTGATTGAGCGCGGGTCCGGCGACGCGCGTGATCAGAATGTCACCTGGCGCAACACGGGCGAGTTCGCACTCGCAGTTGACGACGACGGCACGCCCGGAACCCCAGCCGACGCCGGCCGGATGGCCGTTGAGGCCGGGATGCTTGAGCCAAATCTCATCGGGCACATGCGCGGGCGCGACCCGCAACGGGCGCGCCTGTAACAGCTTGAAGCCGGACTCGTCGAGTGCCCATTCGATTTCCACCGGCGTTTGCAAAAGTGCTTCGGCCTTGCGCATGAGGCGGCCAAGCGTGGTCGCTTGGCCGGCATCGAGACAAGGCGCACTAACAAGAGCCTCCGGTACGCGTTGGGGCGTCGCGCTGGCGCCGTGCAGACAAGCGTCCCGGTGATGTTTGCGCCCGCTCTCGATGGTGCGGACAAAAGCCTGGCGGCTCAAAACGATGCGATCCGGTACGACTTCGCCTTGCGCAATTGTGGAGCCAAGACCCCACGTGGCGCTGAGAAGCATGTTGCCCTCGGCGGTCTCGCTTAAGCCGCCACCGGACGCGGTCGCGGCGACCAGTGGCTGAATGAGCACAGCCATCGCGGTGTCGCTGGGATAAAGGTCGCGTTGGGTCATTGCCCGCCGCGCATTGGTCGTCCACAACGCGGCCCAGCATGCGCGCAAAGCGATCAAAAATTCGTCCTTGATGCTTATGCCGAGAAAGCTCTCGAACTGACCCGCAAAACCGGCGTCCACCCGATCCTCGATCAAGGCCGATGACCGCACGGCGGCAGGCTTCCGCACCGCCTCCCACCCGGCGAGTATTTGCTCTTTCAGATCCGGCGCGAGATCGCCCTGATAGAGTTGCAGGCGGATTTCGACAGACAGCCGACGCTGCGCCGCCATATCCGCGTCGCGATAATCGCGGACACTGTCGGCGAGTTTGAGGTAGGCAATCTGTCGCCGATAGGCATCAGCCGTGAGACAAAAGCCTCCGGGCGTCGGCAGGCCGGCCTGCGTCAGCGCTGCAAGATTTGCAGCCTTCGGGCCGACGCAATCCGCGTCGGCCGCTGCGGAATCGTCGAGCGAAATGACGTAATCGTCCATCGCTGATCGCTCCAACAACGCGCTTGCTGCTACTTCACGTGATCGCCGTAGCCCGGTATCGGATC
>DATMQV010000288.1:0-3435 GCA_035566615.1 Xanthobacteraceae bacterium | reverse complement strand
GCCTCGGCGCAAGTCGCATCGAGGCCGCCGAACAGATAGGTCCACGAGCCGTTCGCGCGCAGCGCAGCGCTGGCGCCGCGGCTGCAATTGCCGAGGCAGCGCATCGGCCGCACGTCCACTTCGGTGCCGGCGGCTGCCTGCACAGTCGCGGTGGCGAGGATCGCACCGGGACGGACGGCGCTGTCCGGTTCGCCCGGCGGCCGGCAGGTCGTGCATACATAGATGGTCGGAGCGCTGGTGATAGTCGGAGCGTCGCCCACGGTCATGGCGCCTCCGAGACCGGCGTGACCAGCGGCTGATCAAGCTTCTGCCAGCGATAGATCAAATAAGAGATCAGCCAGCTCGCGATGAAGATGCCGACGACCAGGTAGCCGAAATTGGCGAGGCCTTGATTGAGGTCGCCGACCACATCCCAGAACGCGCCTTCGAGCTCGAGTTTCCCGGCGATCAGACCGAGCGCCTCGATGCCGCCGATCATCAGCGCAACAACCACCGAAATGGCCGTGATGGTAAGGTTGTACCAAATCTTGCGGATCGGATTGAGAAAGGCCCAGCCGTAGGCGCCGACCATCAGCACGCTGTCGGTGGTGTCGACCAAGGTCATGCCGGCCATGAACAGCGCCGGGAAGATCATTACCGTGCCGAAGCTCATGCCGCCGGAGGCCTGGCTTGCCGCGACGGTGAAGAGTGAGATTTCGGTCGCGGTGTCGAAGCCGAGCCCGAACAAAAATCCGACCGGCAACATTTGCCAGCTCCGCGTCACCATGCGGAACAGCGGCCGGAACAAGCGGGACAGGAGGCCGCGGCCGGAGAGGAGCAGATCAAGCTCCTGCTCGGCGACCGGTTCGCCGCGGCGCGCGCGCCGAAAGCTCCGCCACACGCCGCGCAGGATCACGAGATTGATGGCGGCGATGGCCAGCAGAAAAAACGCCGACGCGCCGGTGCCGATGATGCTGCCGACGGATTTGAACTTCTGAAAGCGCCCCTCGAGCGCAAATGCCGCAGCGGCGATGCCGGCGACGGCCGCCGCGATCGCCAGCGAATGCCCGAGCGAGAAGAACAGCCCAACCGCGACCGGCTTCTTGCCTTCCTGCATCAGCTTGCGCACGACATTGTCGATGGAGGCGATGTGATCGGCGTCCACGGCGTGCCGCAGCCCGAGCACATAAGCGAGAACGGCGGTGCCCAGAAGTGTCGGCCGGTCGGCGAGCGCGATCACCGCCCAGGCCCAGGCCGCGCCGTTGATGGCAAAGAGCAAGAGATAGATCGCGGAAATTTTTCCGCGCTGATCGGACGACGCGTCGTCGACCGCCTTTTTCAGGAAATGAAACACGGTAGTCCTCGCATAGCCTTCTGCCGGCGCGAGCGAGGACCAAAAGACCTGACCCAAAGACTTGGCCAAAACACTCGGCCAAAAGACTTGGCGTCCTTCAGATCATCCATCGATACACCCCGACCGATGTTTGTCGCGTCGACTCGGACGACGGCAGGTCTCCTGGCTCGCGGATCGTCGCCTCGCCCGCCTTCCCGGAAAGCAATCAGGCTTCCAGTGGCTTCTATGGACGAGACTTCCCGCTCACAGTTGCGGGGACAGCTGCGGATTTGGGACCAATCGCCCGCACCGCATTCCCTTTTCACCCTCTTGCGAGGAACCGTCAGTGCTCTAGTGATAGATTTCAGCGCCCCGGCCTGTCAATCTGGCCCGCGAGTTGTGCGTCCTGTTCCTCATGTCCAGCGTTCCGAAGCTCACACTGGTTCTTGGCGGCACCCGTTCGGGCAAAAGCCGCCATGCGGAAGGCTTGATTACCGCTTCGCCGCCGCCCTGGACTTATGTCGCCACCGCCGAGGTGGGCGACGAAGAGATGGCGGCGCGCATCAAGAGCCATCGCGAGCGCCGCGGCGCGCGATGGCGCACGATTGAGGCGCCGCGGGAACTCGCCAAAACGCTTTCGGCCTGCGGCGACGGGCCGGTTCTGGTCGATTGCTTGACGCTGTGGCTGTCGAATCTCATGCTCGCCGAGGCGAATATCGAAGAGGAGACCGCGCGACTGGAACAGGCGCTCGCCGCGGCCAACGGGCCGCTTGTTCTGGTCGCAAACGAGGTAGGATCCGGAATTGTGCCAAGCTATCCGCTCGGCCGCCGGTTTCGCGACGCACAGGGCATTCTCAACCAGCGCATGGCGGCGCGCTCAGAGCGCGTCATCTTGATGGTTGCGGGCCTGCCACTGGCGCTGAAAGGCACGTTATGAGCGAGCTTCCATGAGCGAACCGGTCGATCAGGCGGAAGCCGAGCGCCATCGCGCCAAGATGGCGAAGCGCAAGGCGGTGCAGGACGCCGAAGTCGCCGGCAAGACAATCGAGAAAGGCCTGTTGATCGTGCACACCGGCGCCGGCAAAGGGAAATCGACGGCAGCCTTCGGCCTTGCGCTGCGCATGCTCGGACGCGGCGAGCGCATCGGTGTGGTGCAATTCATCAAGGGCGCCTGGCATACAGCCGAGCGCGATGCGCTGGCGAAATTCGGCGATCAGATCGTCTGGCACACGATGGGCGAAGGCTTCACCTGGGAGACGCAGGACCGCGCACGCGACGTCGCAGCGGCCGAGCGCGCCTGGGCCAAGGCGCGCCAATTGATGGATGACGCGTGCTTCAAGCTCGTCATTCTCGACGAGCTCAACATCGCGCTGCGCTACGAATATCTCGACCTTCAATCCGTTATTGCCGCACTTGCGGCCCGCCGGCCGGGCCTGCATGTGGTCGTGACCGGCCGCAACGCCAAGCCGGAGCTGGTCGCCGCCGCCGATCTCGTCACCGAGATGACGCTGGTCAAGCATCACTTCGCCGCCGGCGTGAGGGCGCAGCCCGGCATCGAGTTCTGAAATCGTGCCGGCGCGCGCGCTCATGTTTGCCGGTACCGGCTCGGACGTGGGCAAGTCGCTGATCGTCGCCGGGCTTGCGCGCGCGCTTACGCAACGCGGTCTGGCGGTGCGGCCGTTCAAGCCACAGAACATGTCGAACAACGCGGCGGTGACAGACGACGGCGGCGAGATCGGGCGTGCGCAGGCGCTGCAGGCGCGCGCCGCCCGCGTGCCGGCGAGCGTGCACATGAATCCGGTGTTGCTGAAGCCGCAGAGCGAGATCGGCGCGCAGATCGTGGTGCAAGGCCGCGTTTTCGCCAGCGCCAAGGCGGCCGCGTATCAGCACATGAAACGCGATCTGTTGCCTTACGTGCTGGAGAGCTTTGCGCGGCTGCGCGCGGAAGCCGATATCGTGCTGGTGGAAGGCGCCGGCAGCGCGGCCGAAGTCAATCTGCGCGCCAACGATATCGCCAATATGGGATTTGCCCGGGCGGCCGACGTGCCGGTCGTGCTGATCGGCGATATCGACCGCGGCGGCGTGATCGCGAGCCTGGTCGGTACCAAGGCCGTGCTGGCGCC
>DATMQV010000287.1:0-4472 GCA_035566615.1 Xanthobacteraceae bacterium | reverse complement strand
CTGTCTAAACAACAGCAGCTACGCCGCGTTGCGGCCGGCGCGGCGTCCGCGCCACTCGCTGAGGATGTCGGTGGAATCGGCCACCAGGCCGAGATGCAGCGATACCATCGCCAACGCTGCCTTTTCCAGATTGTCGTCGGTACCGCGCACCAGATCGCGCGCGGCCATGACGCGATAATTGTGATTGCTGGCATCGAACGCGGCGTTGAGGATGCAGCAATCGGTAAAGCCGCCATCCAGCACGATGCTCTCGATCCGCATGTTGCGGAGCAGGAAATCCAGATCGGTCGGATAGAAGGCCGAGAGGCGCCGCTTGGTCTCCACGATCAGATCGTTCGGCTCGACCCTGGTGACGAATTCGGTCCAGCGTGAGCCTTCGATGGCGTGCCCGTCGCTGTTGGGTATCTCGCCGACATGGAGCGGAAAGGTGCGGCGCCAGGCCGAAGGGATGCCACGCGTGTCATCTTCGCCGCCGCGCCGCACCACCGAGCGCACGTGAATGATCGGCACGCCGAGCTTGCGCGCGGCCTCGTGAAAAGTATCGATCGGCGCGACGATGTCGCGCGCGCGCGGTGCCGGACACGGACAATCCGGCGAGTCGTCGAGATGGCCGCGATGCATGTCGATCGACACGATCGCGGTCTTTCCCGGATCGAGATAGTCCTCAAAGCGGTCCCGGGTATCCTGCGCCTCGCCATAGACATAAATGCGCATCTCATCCTCCGGATATTGCTCGCCTCGCCACCTGTACGGTCGCTCGCAGTGTTGCCGGGCTTGATCCTCCGCGCAAGCCGATCAGGAGCGGCGCGAAAAGATCGCTTTCGCCACGTCGCCGATCGCTTCGACCTTGTCGCCGCTATCGGAGAAACAGAGGATCCGGCAGGGGCACGCTTCCAGCCCCTCATAGCGCCACGGGAAGGCGCCGATCAGGAAGCGCTGATTCAGCACCTTCTCGATGTCGCCGCCCACATTTTCGGCATGGATCAATCCCTCCGAGAACGCGTAGCTGTGAAACGGAAAGATGTTCTCGGTGACGTGACGGCCGGATTTCTTGTGCACGTAGTTGAACTCGCCGAAAAAGTCTTCGCAGCTCTTGCCGACCTTCTTCTCGAACCTTTTGGCCAGATCGGGGCGCATGAGGCGGATCGAGGTGTTCATCGAGTGGTCGCCGGAGCCGCAATCGATCCCGAACCACTTGATCTTCCTTTTCAGCATCCATTCCAACAGTTCGATGCCGCCGCCGGGATGCATGCAGAAATAGCGCACCAGATCTTGCTGCGGCTGCCCCTCCCAATAGCGGTGCCAGCCGGTATGGATGATGAGAATATCGCCGTCTTTCACCTCGACCGGCGCGGACTCGATCATTTTCGGCGTAATGACCGCCCAGTCGTCCATATGCTGCGAGACATCGACCACCGCACCCGGGCTGACCAGAAAGTCCAGCGGGTAAGAGGCCATGTCGCCCATGCCGTCGGTTCCATGCATGGCGCCGTCGATATGCGTGCCGACATGCAGCGATGAATCGATCCGCTGAGTTACGATCATCTTGGTCTGCAGGTTTTGCGCGTAGTACATCTGGTTGCCGGCATAACCGACCCAGCCGGGGGTGTGGACGTTCATCAAATGACTGAGATCGACGATTTTCATGCGGATATCCCTGGGAGTTGCGCCTGCAAGATTAGCTTGCCATTTCAAAGCATTCAAATATTTTTAATGGGATTAATCTCGTTGAGGTGCGGCGGCCTGGGATGGCAAACTGTTTCTCATGCCGCCTTGTAACGGCACCCGGGACAATCGGAACTCCGGGTTCCCAGGATTTGGCAACGACCTATCAAGCAACAACCTATCAAGCAACGACATCATGGCGCGGGCAGGTGTAAAAAACGGCGGGCGGAACGGCGCCACGGAAATGCTGCGCGCCGTCGGCAAGAAACTCCGGCTGCGGCGGGTCGAGCGGGGCTTGACCCTGCAAGCGGTGTCGAAGCGCACCGGCGTCAGTGCTGCCATGCTGAGTCTCGTCGAACGCGGCAAGGCCACACCTTCGGTCGGAACGCTCGTTGCCATCAATTCCCTGCTCAATCTCCACATTCCGGAATTGCTGGGCACCGCCACGGGCAATCAGGATCTGGTGACGCCGGTCGCCAAACAGACCGTCGTCAAGCCGCTGCGCGGCGTGACCCATCGGGTCATCGCCGACGACGAGGCGCGCGGCCTGCAGCTCACGTTGAATCAATATTCGCGCGGCAGTGCCAACAGCGCGGAACCAATCACGCACGCTGGCTTCGAATACGGCCTGGTTCTCGATGGCAAGCTTGAGGTCACCGTCGACGGCGAAACGCACCTTCTGCATCCCGGCGACTTGATCTCCTATTGGTCGTCCAAGCCGCATCGCATTGTCAACCGAGGACCGAAAACCGCGCGGGCGCTGTGGATCAATCTGCGCACGGCGTGACGGCGGAAGCCGCCGGGTAACGAAACGAGGATCGTCCGCTTGAAACCCGCTCCGTTCAGTTATCACGCGCCGAAGACCGCCGATGAAGCGGTGGCAAAGCTCGCCGAGCTGAGCGCGCACGACGGCCGTATTCTGGCGGGCGGGCAAAGCCTCGTACCGATGATGGCCTTCCGCATGGCGCGGCCCGCTCATCTGATCGACATCAACAATGTCGCGGGCTTCGACCGGCTCGCGGTCGAGGGCGATACGCTGTCGATCGCGCCGTGCGTTCGGCACGCGGCCTTTCATCATCCCGCTGTTTCCGGACCGACCGGCGCGCTGCTTGCGAAGGTGGTTGCTCACATTGCGCATTATCCGATCCGATTGCGCGGCACCTTCTGCGGCAGCCTCGCCCACGCCGATCCTGCTTCCGAGTGGTGCCTGACCGCCGTCACGCTCGGTGCCAACATCGTGGCGTTGAGCGCGCGCGGTTCGCGTGTCATCGCCGCCAACGATTATTTCGAAGGCATGATGATGACCACGCTCGCCGAGGATGAGCTCCTGCGGGAGGTGCGTCTGCCGCTGCTGCCCGAAGATGCGCACTTCGGCTTCTATGAGTTCAGCCGCCGCGCCGGCGATTACGCGATCGCGATGGCGCTCGCGACGTATCGCCTGAAGGACGGCGTCATGATCGAGCCGCGTGTCGGCGTTGGCGGCGCCGAGGGCCGTCCGCGCCGCATCGTGGAAGCGGAAGCCGCTCTCGCCGGACAGATGCCCGGCGCGGAGGTCTTCCGCGCGGCGGGCGAAGCCGCCGCGGCCGCCGTCGATCCGCTGGAAGACGTGCATGCCGACGCCGAATTCCGCCGCGACCTGGTGCGCGCGGTGACACGGCGGGCGCTGGAGCGCGCGGCGGCATGACCGCGCCGACCAAAGGCTCCGGCCTGACCTGGGTCGGCCGCTCGATCCGGCGCGTCGAAGACCCGGCGCTGCTGACAGGGCGTGGCCGCTTCACCGCCGATCTGCCGGCCGCGCATCGGGTGCGGTTCGTGCGCAGCCCGGTCGCCGCAGGCCGCATCGACAATATCACGCTGCCTGACGGCGCCACCGTCTTCACGGCCGCCGATCTCGCCGCGGTGAAGCCGATCGTCCCGGCGCTGCACAAGTTCGGCTATGTGCCGGTGGCACAGCCGGTGCTGGCCACAGACGTGGTGCGATTTGTCGGCGAGCCGATCGCTGCCGTTGTCGCCGCAACCGAGCCCGAAGCCGAAGATATCGCCGACGACGTCACCGTGACGATCAGCGAAATGTCGGCCATCATCGACGCGCGCGCCGCCCTGCTCGACGACGCGCCGCACGTTCATGCACAAGCCGCGCGCAATGTCTGCGTCGAGGGGAAGATGGAGACGCCGGGCTTTGCCGCCGCGCAAACGACCGCGCATCGCCGCGTCACGATCGAAATGCGCTCGCGCCGGCAGAATGCGACGCCGCTCGAAGCGCGCGCCGGCCATGCCGTCTTCGATCCGATTTCGGAGCGCGTGACGCTCACCTGCGCGACGCAAATGCCGCACCTGATGCGCACGGCGATTGCCGATCTCATCGGCATGCCGGAAAGCGATCTGCGGGTCGTGGCGCCGGATGTCGGCGGCGGCTTCGGGCAGAAAATGTCGCTCGTGCCCGAATATGTCGTGCTGGTCTGGCTCGCGCGCAAACTGCGAAGTTCGGTGGCATGGACCGAAGACCGCCGCGAAAACCTGATGGCGTCGTTTCACAGTCGCGATCAATACATCCGGCTCGAAGGCGCGTTCGACGCCGACGCGAAATTCGTGGCGCTTTCGGCCGAGGTCATCGCCAATGTCGGCGCTTATTCCTGTTACCCGACAACCTGCGCCGTCGAACCCTTGATGGCGATGGCCGAATTGCCCGGTCCGTATGACCTGCGCGCCTATGCATGCGTGGCGCGCGGCGTGCTGACCAATACCTGCCCGATGGCGCCGTATCGCGGCGTTTCGCGGCCGGTCATCACGCTCGCGCTCGAGCGGCT
>DATMQV010000286.1:0-2235 GCA_035566615.1 Xanthobacteraceae bacterium | reverse complement strand
CGCCGTGGCATTGCGCACCCGTGCCAGGGCGCCGGCGGCCTCGCCGATCGACGCTGTGCTCTATCGCTATGCCGCCGAAGTCGCTGATGTGCGCAGCGAAGGGCTGACGCGCGGCCTGCCCGGCGATGTCGTCGAGCGCTTTTTCGCGCTGGGATTTGTACTGGAGCAAATGCGGCAGAATCTGAAGGACCTGGAGCGCCGCGTCACCGAATGGTCCGAAAAGCCGCCCTAGCGCGCGAAGCACGGGACCGGACTTTTGCGATCTATCAGGTTCTTTCCTGCAGAAAGCTGATCAGGGTCTGCAATTCGCCGTGCCGGAGATTGCCGTTTTCATCGCGCAGATCTTCCGTGAAGACGCTGTGAAGTTTGTTGTTGCCGGTGGGAATGCAGGTCCCCTGGAATCCGGCGCCGAACGCCTCGCCAAAGTCGTCGAAGCGGGCGCGCTTGCATATCCTGTCCAGTTCGAACCGGTATCCGCGTATCACGAGGCCCTCGCCGGCCACCCGCATCTTCACCGCCGCCAGTTCATCGGGCGACACATGCAGCCCGCCGGCCCGAAGAATTGGAAGCGACGGCTCGCTCATCACGGGCGCAGTCACGTGCGGGTTGAGCGCCGCCGACAACGCCAGATTTCCAGTGAGGCAAAGCCCGATGACGCCGACGCCCTTGACCGGCGCGCCGCTGTTGTAGGCGAAAGAAGCCAGATCGCGAATCCAGTCCGCCCACGGCCCGGGGTCGTTCTTCATCAGCATCCTGAATTCGAAGAGGACGCAGGGCATCGCGCGCAGCCATCTCGGGTTGGACGGATCGGTGGCGCCGAACAGCACGGGCATGTAGACCTTGAACCCGGCGGCGACCAGCACTCGCGCGAAATCCACCAGCGTCGGGGAAAGCCCGAAGATCTCATGCATGACGATGACGGGCCGTCCGCTCGCCCTGGCAACCAGAACGTCGCGCGTGCGGTTGCGGAACGACATCGGCGTGATGTCGAAGTCGTCAAGCTGCACACCGGCCGCCATGTTGCGATTTCCCCCTCGATATTACCGCATCATGGCCTGCGCCAAAAGGACGCCGCGCGGCAACGGCGCGGGCGGGCGCCCGATCCGGGCGCGCGACCCTTAGGCGTGATGCACCGCGCCGCGTCGGCCGCTACACGTCCACGGTGGCGCTGAGCGAATTGTCCTGGATGAATTCGCGGCGCGGCTCGACCACGTCGCCCATCAGCTTGGTGAAGATGTCGTCGGCCTCGTCGACCTCCTTGACCTTGACCTGCAGCAGCGAACGCTCGTTGCTGTCGAGCGTGGTTTCCCAGAGCTGGTCCGGGTTCATCTCGCCAAGACCTTTGTAGCGCTGCAGCGTAACGCCCTTGCGGCCGGCGTCGGTCACGGCCTCGAACAGGTCGACCGGCCCGTGAATCGGGGTCTCGGTGTCCTTGCGGCGCAGCATGCCCGGCTTCGGATAGGCTTCCTGCAGCTTTGCCGCGTAATCGTCGAGCTTGCGCGCGTCGGCCGAGCCGAGCAGCGCGTCGTCGATGATGGCGACGTCCTTGACGCCGCGCACGGTGCGCTCGAACAGGAAACCGTGGCCTTCGGTGAAGCGCCCGGTCCAGCCGCGCTCGACTTCATCCGCCAGCGCATCGAGCCGGCGCGCGATATAGCTCGCGGCGGCATTGGCGGTCTCGATGTCGCCGGTGATTTTCGGATTGAGCACGCCGGCGATCGCGGCCTGCTCGACCACCTTGCGATTATAGCGGCTGTGCAGATTGTGCAGCGTGGCGCGGATGATCCGGGCGTCCTCCACCAGCGCCTGCAGGTCGCGGCCCTTGCGGTCCTCGCCGGACGCCATCTTGAACAGGCAATCATCGAGGCCGGTTTCGATCAGGTAATCCTCCAGCGCACGCTCGTCCTTGAGGTATTGCTCGGACTTGCCGCGCGTCACCTTGTAGAGTGGCGGCTGCGCGATATAGAGGTAGCCGCCGTCGATCAGCGACGGCATCTGGCGGAAGAAGAACGTCAATAGCAGCGTGCGGATATGCGCGCCGTCGACGTCGGCGTCGGTCATCAGGATGATCTTGTGATAGCGCAGCTTTGAGAGGTCGAAATCGTCCCGCCCGATGCCGGTGCCGAGCGCGGTGATCAGCGTGCCGATCTGCTCGGAGCCGAGCATCTTGTCGAAGCGCGCGCGCTCGACATTGAGGATCTTGCCGCGCAGCGGCAGCACCGCCTGGAATTCGCG
>DATMQV010000285.1:0-17353 GCA_035566615.1 Xanthobacteraceae bacterium | reverse complement strand
GATCCGGTAGGCCGGCTCGAGGCTTTCGCGGATCGATTGCAGCTTCGGCCAGATCGCGCTGGTCACATCGGGCGGCTGAACGCCATCAACGACATCCGAGCGTACTGTGATCACCATGTCGCGATTGATTCGCCACAGGATTGGCTCCTCGTGGCTGTATTCGACATGGGCGATCTGCGACAGCGGCACCGCGACGCCGTTGCGCGAATAAAGCGATAGGTCGTCGATATGAGCTAGGTCAAGCCGCTCCGAGGGCACGGCGCGCGCCACGACGGCCACCCTTTCGATGCCGTCACGCATCGTCGTGATCGGCACACCAGAGATCAGCATGCTCAGCGACTGAGCGATGTCCTGCGGTGTCAATCCCATGGCGCGCACGCGATCCTGGTCGACCACGAGCTTCAAGTACGGCGCCTGCTCGTTCCAATCGAGATGCGGATCGATCACCTTGTCGTCCGCGCGCATGACCTCCCGCACCCGATAGGCGATGTCCCGCACCTTTTTCGCATCCGGGCCGATCACGCGGTACTGCACGGGGAAACCCACCGGCGGGCCGAAATTGAACCGGTCGACGCGCACCCGCGCTTCCGACAGCGCGCCGTCCGCCACCGCCTTTTCGAGCCGCGCCTTGATGCGCTCGCGCGCTTCGACGTCCTTCGACAAGATCACGATCTCGGCGAAGGCTTCGTCGGGCAGTTGCGGATTGAGACCAAGCCAGAAGCGCGGCGAGCCGCGACCGACATAAGCCGTGTAGGTGGCGATGTCGTTGTCGTTCTTGAGCATCGCTTCCGCGCGCTTGACCGATTCCAGGGTCGTGCCGAAGGCGGTGCCGGCCGGCAGGCGAAGCTGGAAGAACAATTCAGGTCGCTCTGACAGCGGGAAGAACTGTTGTTGGACATGGCCGAAGGCCAGGATCGACAACACGAAGATGCCGGCGGTCGCGACCACGACGGTGAGGCGGCGTTTCACGCACCATTCGATCACGCGGCGGAGCGCGCGATACATCCGCGTTTCGTAAATCTCATGCGGATCGTGGCCGGGCGCGAGTTTCTTGAAATTGGGCAGAAGCTTCACGCCGATATACGGCGTGAACACGACGGCCACGACCCACGATGCCAGAAGCGCGATCGCAACCACCCAGAAGATGCCGCCGGCATATTCGCCCACCGAGGAATTGGCGAAACCGATCGGCAGAAAGCCGGCTGCGGTAACGAGCGTCCCGGTCAGCATCGGGAACGCCGTGGATTCCCAGGCAAAGGACGCGGCGCGAACACGATCCCAGCCCTGCTCCATTTTCACCACCATCATCTCGACGGCGATGATGGCATCGTCGACCAGAAGGCCGAGCGCGATGATCAGCGCCCCGAGCGTGATCCGGTGCAGATCGAGACCCATGGAATTCATGACGATGAAAACGATCGCGAGCACGAGCGGCACCGACATCGCCACCACGATGCCGGTGTGCCAGCCGAGCGCGAGGAAGCTGACGAACAGCACGATCGCCAACGCTTCGACGAAGGAGTGGACGAACTCGTTCACCGCGTGATCGACGACCTCCGGCTGATCGGCGATCTGCTCGAGATCGAAGCCCTGCGGGACCGCGGACATGAAGTCGGCGGTTGCGCTTGCGACATCCGGACCGAGTTCAAGGATATTGGCGCCCTTGGCCATCACAATGCCGATGCCGATGGCCTGCTTGCTTTTTTGGCGGACCTGCAAATCCGGCGGATCGGCAAAGCCATGGGTTATGGTGGCGATATCGCCGACCCGGAATACGCGGCCGTTGGCTTCCACCGGCGTCTCAGCGACGGCTTTGACGCCGTCGAGCGCGCCGGTGACGCGCAGCGGCACACGTTGTGCGGTGGTCTCGAGTATGCCTGCCGGCACTACGGCGTTCTGCCGGGCCAGCGACTGGAACAACTGATCGGGCGTGATGCCGAGCGTCGCGAGCTTGGCGTGCGAGAATTCGACGAAGATCTTCTCGTCCTGCGTGCCGTAAAGATTCACCTTGGTGACGTTCTTGACCTTGAGCAGGCGCTGGCGGAAAGCCTCGGCGACCTTTTTCATCTGCGCATAATCGGCGCCGTCGGCGGTCAGCATGTAGAGGATCGAATCGACGTCGCCCCATTCGTCATTGACCGACGGACCGATCAGGCCGGACGGCAGATCGTCCTTGATGTCGGAGAGCTTCTTGCGCAGCTGGTAGAAGAGCTGCGGCACGTCGCGGGCCGGCGTATTGTCCTTGAACGCGACCTGCATCGCCGTGAAGCCAGATTTGCTGTAGGTCGTGACCTTGTCGATGAAGGGCAGCTCCTGCATCTTCTTTTCGATCGGATCGGCGACTTGCGTCTGCATCTCCGCGGCGGTCGCGCCCGGCCACATGGCGGTGACGACGACGAGTTTGATGGTGAACGACGGATCTTCGCCGCGCCCCAGGCTGCGGTAGGAGAACAGGCCGGCGGTGCCGAGCATCACGATCAAAAAAAGAACCAGAGCGGGATGCGCAACGGCCCACGCAGAGACATTGAAACGGCTCATCGCGCTCTCCCGCGCTAAAACGACAACGACGAGACAACCTTGACCTTCTCGGCGGGACTGCACGCCGAGCGTGACGACCTTGGCGCCCTCGTCGACGCCGCCGCTGATCAGAACGTCGTTGCTCTCATAGGCTTTCACGCTGACCGGCTTGAGCGTGATCGCACCGCTCGCCGCGTCCGCGACATACATGGCAGGGCCGGCGCCTTGGTCGAACAAGGCCGACAACGGCAGACGCGCCACGCGCTCGCTTGCCGGCTCGGAGAGGATCAGCATCGCCGTCATGCCGAGTTGCACCTCGTCACCGACGCCGGGGATGGAAAACTTCGCCAGATAAGTCCGCGTCGCCGGATCGGCCGACGGCGCAAGTTCGCGCAGCTTGGCGACGTAGAGCCTGTCGGGCACCGACCAGATCGAGACGCGCGCCTCACCTGATTTGGCCCGCGCGAGCAGCGTCTCGGGGACCGCAACCACGACTTCTTTTTCGGCAAGCCGCGCGACGCGGAATGCAGTCTGACCGGCGGAAACCACCTGGCCGGGTTCGATCAATGTAGCGGTGACGACGCCGGGAGCGTCCGCAGCCAGCGTCGCATAGGACAAGCTGTTCTTGGTCAGTTCGACTTGGCGGTCGGCGCGGTTCAATCGCGCGCGCGCCTCATCGCCTGCGGCTTTGGCCTGATCCAATTGGGCGTCGGTGGACCAACCCTTCTGCCGCAGTTCCTTGGTGCGGCCTTCGGCGGCGCTCGCCTGCGCGAGCACGCCGCTCGCGGCGCGCGATTCCGCCTCCGCCTGCTCGGCTTGCAGCTTGAGATCGACTTCGTCGAGCGTGGCGAGCGGCGTGCCGGCATTGACCAATGCGCCGACCTCGACCAGGCGCTTCAATACTTTTCCGCCGACGCGAAATCCCAGATCGCTTTCGATCCTCGGGCGGACGGTGCCCACGAAGGAGCGATCGCGGGCTTGGGCTTCGTAATGGACGGCAGCGACCAGAACGGGCCGGATGGGGGCAGCGTGCTGGGCGGCGATCTCGTTGCATCCGGCGAGCGTCAGCGCCAGCGCTCCCGCCGCCACGATTTGCGTTAACGCATTGGTAGAGGCCGGGAAATCAACATGCTTCCACATTGGAGACACCTCGCATTAGCCAAAGGTGTCCTGACGAGTGACGAATGTCAATATTCGTCAGATATCATAATTTAGGCACAGTCGCTCCCTTCGCAGGCAGTCGCACGGCCTCGCGGAACGCAAAAATCTTCAAATTTTCCCGATGTTTAGATGAGCTGCCGGACCCGCGAACAAGCCGTCCGCCTATTTCCCGATCAGCTCCCAGTCGCAAATCTTTGATCGCCGGCCGGCAAGCGGACGATTTCAGTCCTAGAGCACGATCCCGAGCAGTGGAAACCGGTTTTCGGACAAGATCATGCTCAAAACGAACGATCTAGTCGCCGCCCCGCTCGCGATCGGCGCGCAAGGCGTCCGGATGCGGCATGGCGATGACATTATAGCCGGAATCGACGAAGTGAATTTCGCCGGTCACGCCGGTCGAAAGGTCGGAGAGAAGATAGAGCCCGGCGCCGCCGAGGTCGTCGAGCGTGACACCGCGATGTAGCGGCGAGTGGCGTTGCTGGAACGCAAACATCGAGCGCGCATCGCCGATGCCGGCGCCGGCAAGCGTTCGGATCGGCCCTGCCGAAATCGCGTTGACCCGGATCGCCTGCGGCCCGAAGTCGACCGCGAGATAGCGCACCGATGATTCCAGCGCCGCCTTGGCGGGCCCCATGACGTTGTAGTTCGGCATGGCGCGATCGCCGCCATTATAGGTCAGCGTCACCATGGCGCCGCCGTTCGGCATCAGCGCCGCCGCGCGCTTGGCCGCTTCGGTGAAGGCAAAGCACGAGATCAGCATGGTGTGCAGAAAGTTCTCGCGCGTGGTGTCGGCATAGCGGCCGGTGAGCTGGTTCTTGTCGGAAAACGCAATCGCATGGACCAGAAAATCCATCGTCCCCCAAGTGCGGCCGATCTCGGCGAAGACGGCGTCGACCGACGCGATGTCCTCCGCGTCGCACGGCATCACCAGATCGGCATTCACCGACGCCGCCAGCGGCTTGACGCGCTTACCGAGCGAGTCGCCCTGATGCGTAAAGGCGAGGCTCGCGCCGTGCGCAGCCAGCGTCCGCGCAATACCCCAGGCGATCGAGTGGTCATTGGCGACCCCGATCACCAGGCCGCGCTTGCCGTGCATCAAACCCTGCATGAACTCACATCCTTTGTGGCCATTCCGGCCGTTGTCGTCATTCCGGCCGAGCGGAGCGAGTGCCGGAATCCATGACCCCGGCGCTGCGATTTAGAGCATGATCCGGAAAAGTGGAAACCGGTTTTCCGAAAAGATCATGCTCCATCAAAAAGCCAGGGCGCCAATCGATTCGATCTGAAGCGATGGCGCTCTAATCGAGAGATCAGGGGCTGTGGATTCCAGGCCCGCACCCAACCAAGTCGGTTGATGCCGACTTGCCCGTTTGAAGCATCGATCTCGGGAACACCCCAGATCGATTGCGCCCCGGAACGACGCGAGAGAGCATTACGCATCCAGCCGCTTGAACACGATGGATGCATTGGTGCCGCCGAAGCCGAACGAATTCGACAGCACGCAGCCGAGCGTCACGTTATCGCGGCGCTCGCGCAGGATCGGCATATCGGCGAACGCTGGATCGAGATTTTCGATATTGGCGCTTTCGCAGATGAAGCCGCTATTCATCATCAGCAGTGAATAGATCGCCTCATGCACGCCGGTGGCGCCCTGCGAATGGCCGGTGAGCGATTTGGTAGCCGAGATCGGCGGGCACTTTTCGCCGGAGCCGAACACTTCGCGGATCGCCTCGATCTCCTTGAGATCGCCGATCGGCGTCGACGTGGCGTGCGGGTTGATGTAATCGACCGGCGGCTTCACGTCCTTTAGCGCCAAGCGCATGCAGCGCGCGGCGCCTTCGCCCGACGGCGCCACCATATCGGCGCCGTCCGAGGTGGCGCCGTAACCGGCAAGCTCGGCATAGATGCGCGCGCCGCGCGCCTTGGCATGATCGAGCTCTTCCAGCACCAGCACGCCCGCGCCGGCGCTGATGACAAAGCCGTCGCGGTCGGCGTCATAGGCGCGCGACGCCTTGGCGGGTGTATCGTTGTATTTCGACGACAACGCGCCCATGGCGTCGAACAGAACCGTCAGCGTCCAATCGAGCTCTTCGCAGCCGCCGGCAAACATCATGTCCTGCTTGCCGTATTGGATCAGCTCGAAGGCGTTGCCGATGCAGTGGTTCGAGGTCGCGCACGCCGACGAGATCGAATAGCTCAAGCCCTTGATCTTGAACCAGGTGGCAAGCGTCGCCGACGCGGTCGACGACATCGCCTTCGGCACCGCGAACGGCCCGACCCGCTTCGGCCCCTTGCTGCGCGCGATGTCGGCCGCTTCGACGATGGCGCGGGTGGAAGGCCCGCCCGAGCCCATCACCAGGCCGGTACGCTCGTTCGAGATTTCGGATTCTTCGAGGCCGGCGTCGCGGATCGCCTGTTCCATGGCGACGTGATTCCAAGCCGCACCGCCGCCGAGAAAGCGCATGGCGCGCCGATCGACCGCCTCGCTCGCGTCGAGAGTGGGCGCGCCGTGCACATGACACCGGAAGCCAAGCTCGGCGTATTTGTCGCCGCGCACTACGCCGGATTTCGCCTCGCGCAGCGAGGCAAGCACTTCTTGCGTATTGTTGCCGATGGACGAGACGATACCCATCCCGGTGACGACCACCCGTCTCATCTTTCGCCTCGTCCTCGTCGTATCGTTTAAAAAGCTTGCGCCCGCCCCGCGGCTTCAGGCTTCGCTCGCTTGTGGCGCCGGATCGAGAAAGAGCCCGACCTTGAGGTCGAGCGCCTTAAACATCACCGATCCATCAGCGGACAGCCAGCCGTCAGCCACGCCGAGCACAAGTTTGGACCGCATCACTCGCTTGATGTCGATGCCGTACACGACCTTCTTCATGGTCGGTAGCACCTGGCCCGAGAACTTGATTTCGCCCATGCCGAGCGCGCGGCCTTTGCCCGGGGCGCCGAGCCAGCCCAGGAAGAAGCCGAGCATCTGCCACAGCGCGTCGAGCCCAAGGCATCCCGGCATCACCGGATCGCCCTTGAAATGGCACGGAAAGAACCAGAGGTCGGGCTTGACTTCGAGGACGGCGCGGACGAGCCCTTTGCCGTATTCACCGCCGACTTCGGCGATCTCCGAAATTCGGTCGAACATCAGCATCGGCGGCAGTGGAAGCTGCGGACCTTTCTCAAACAGTTCGCCCCGCCCGCAGGCGAGCAGATCCTCATAATCGAAATGCGAACGCCTCTCTTGCATCCTCCGTCACTCCGCCCCCAGCTGAACGCCCCGCTCCCGAAGTTCGCGATCCATAGCGGCACCCTTGCGCGAACTTCGGACAACTGAAGGGACACCAGCAAGTATATGAATCCAGCAACGCTCGACGATTTGACTTTCCTCAACGCGCGCGTGGCAAAACGCGTAGGAACTTCAAATCAGCGACGCTGGCACCGTTCCCTAACACATGGGGATATGGCGGCAAAGCGGCACCCCCTCGGCTGACCACAATTGCTGATTGCTGCGCCGCCACAAAAACGGGTGCCACCTGACGCTTCTCCTCCGTGCGGGGCGAAGGCCGGATATGGGGCCTATCCGCCAGGCTCAGACTCGCCGTGCCCCCCATGACCCTTGGGTGTTGCAGGCTGCACAGCAAGCGGCATATAATGATTTCAGTTGCAACGATCTTCGTTCGGCCCCCAAGCAGGGCCGTCAGGTGCCAGAATGAACCAGTCGCGGTTTCCCTCGCGTCCCCTCCTGCCCGCCGCCGGCATGCCGGCAACACCCCCGGCGGTCCAACCGCGTCCGCCGGCCGGGGCTGACGATCTCACCGGCTGCCCCTGGCACGACGTGAAGGCGAAGCTGCGCGAAGTCGGCTTGCGCCCGACCCGGCAGCGCATGGCGCTCGGCTGGATCCTGTTCGCCAAGGGCGACCGGCACATCACGGCGGAAATGCTGTACGAGGAAGCGAACCGCGCCAAAGTGCCGGTGTCGCTTGCCACCGTCTACAACACGCTGCACCAGTTCACCGAAGTCGGGCTGCTGCGGCAGGTCGCGGTCGACGGCTCGAAGGCCTATTTCGACACCAACAATACCGAGCACCATCACTTCTTCATCGAAGAGAAGAACGATCTGCTCGACATTCCCTCCTCCGACGTCGTGGTCGGCAAGGCGCCGGTGCCGCCGGAAGGCTACGAGATCGCCCGCATCGACGTGGTGGTCAGGCTTCGCCGCAAGCGCCAGGCGCTTTGACCGGTTGGACAGTCGCAATCGCATTCTGTCGGTGAGTTGAGCCGCTCGTCCCCGCGAAAGCGGCGACCGAGTTGCTTGCGCAAGCTTCTGGATTCCCACTTGCGCGAGAATGAGCGGAATTGGTTGCATCAGCTTTTGAGCCTCTACCGCTCCCAATTCATCGATGCGATACGCGGGTCGGCCTGAAAGACCGTCCTGTTGAAATCGAGCATGCGGCGCGGCAATTCGCAGACCGCGCGCGCGCCGTTGCTGCCGAAAAGCAGTTGCCATGTTTGATGGGCCACCGGCTCGCGGTGCGCGAACGCCCGGCAGGAAAGGATCGCAAGATTGGCTTTGTGCTCCGGGTCGCGCACCGAAGCGTATCTGATCAATTCGACGTCGGCTTCTCGCGCCATCCCGGCGAGAGTCTGGCAGGGCCCGTAGTCGGTCGGATGCGTCCATAGCGCCGACCGGGAATCGAACGGCGGCAATGTCAGATCGATCGATTTTGTCGTGGCGGATTTCGTCGCAAAAGCCGTGTATTCGCCGGCGTTCGCCGGCCATTTCGTGTCCGGCGATTCCGAGAAAAACAAAAGACAGAAAAAGCAAAGCTCCGCGATCGCGGTTTCGACGCGCTCGGATGCATAAAATACGCCGGGCGTGAACCCAGCGCGCCGAAACCGCGAACCCCGCGGATAAGCCGCAGCGTATCGGAACGGCGTCGACAACAGAAAATTGAGGTGACGGCTTTCCGCGGGAACGGGCGGCTTGGTTTCTTCGATCAAGAGTTCGAGCGCGTGCTGTTCGGCGCTCGTGTCCGTCAGTTTGGTCGTTGAAATCTGATTTTGCGCTTCGACCACGCGCCAGCCGCGACCGGACGCTTTTTTCCGGTTAGACGACAGCTCGTCGCGCGTCGAGATAGTGGATGACATTCGCCAATCCCGACACCGACTGAATCAGTTCAAGCGGAACGCCATCGAGCACGGTGTTTTTGTTTGTGAGCCAATCCGCGGCGACGCTGTCGTCGCCGCCGACAATGCCGTCGAGCGAGCGGTAAAGACGGATCAACAAGACGGCGAGCTCGAACGGCTTCTGTTCACGATCGAGCCGGTACTTGCCATTGCGCATGCGCGAGATTGTGGGCCCCGACAGACCCAGGATTCTTGCGAGCACGGCGTTCTTGATCGCAAGCCGGTCGGCAGCGCGAAGGACAGCCTTCGTGAGAAGGGCGGCTTCGTCGGAGACAGGGTGTGCGTGTGGACGCGTTGGCATAGCCGACAATCCGTCCGGATCATTCTATGGAAATAATATCACTCTTTTCTTTCGCACGGAATAATTACTTGCTCAGTGACCCATGGCGCAATCCACCAGAATGGACGCTCTTGACATCTATATGGGCTTGCAAATCATGATGATTGATATATTAAACATCAATACTAAAGCCTGATCCGGACTCATGATCACAGCCGGTCAAATCAGAGCGTCCCGCGCGCTTCTCGGCATCGACCAACGGGCTCTTGCCGAAGCGGCCGGCCTGTCGCTCCCAACCATCCAACGCATGGAGGCAAGTGACGGCGTCGTTCGCGGCAATGTCGATTCGCTGATGAAACTCATCGCCGCGCTGGACGCGCTCGGCATCGAACTCATGACCGACAACGCGGTCAGCTCCGGCGGTGGCCGCGGCGTGCGGCTCAAGAGGCCCGCAACGTGATGCTGACGATCGCGCTCGCCGGTGCTGCGCTTGAGCTCGCACTCGGTGTGTGCGCGGTCATTATCGTGAAGTCCGCGGCGGCGAGCCGCATCATCTATGGCGCGATCATTGTCGTCACGACCCTATCGCTTGCCGCAGCGCTGACGCACCTGCTCAGCGCCGCTCCCGCCGAAAACCTGACGCTGTCGGCCTGCCCTGGCTCGGCGCGCATTTCCGCCTCGACGCGCTCTCCGCGTTCTTCCTCGCCGTGGTCGATCTCGGTGCCGCGAGCGCAAGTCTGTTCGCGCTCGGCTATGGCCACCACGAGCCGGCGCCGGGACGCATCTTGCCGTTCTATCCTGCCTTTCTCGCGGGCATGATGCTGGTCGTGCTGGCCGACGACGCTTTCACGTTTCTCTTCTCGTGGGAATTCATGTCGCTGACGTCGCGGGCGCTGGTCATGGCGCACCATCGCGTGCCCGACAATGTGCGCGCCGGCTACGTCTATCTGGTGATGGCGAGCTTCGGCACGCTCACTCTCTTGCTCGCCTTCGGCCTGCTGGCGGGGCCCGACGGGCTTTATGCCTTCGCGCAGATGCGCGCGGCGCACCCGTCGGCGATGATCGGTGCGCTCGCCATAATCCTGGCGCTGATCGGCGCCGGCTCCAAGGCCGGCATCGTGCCGCTGCACGCCTGGCTTCCGCTCGCGCATCCGGCGGCGCCGAGCCACGTCTCGGCGCTGATGAGCGGGGTCATGACCAAGGTCGCCGTCTATGGCTTCGTGCGCATCGCTTTCGAGCTTGCCGGCCCGCCGGCCTGGTGGTTGAGCATTGTCGTGCTTGCACTTGCCGGCATTACGACATTCATGGGCGTGCTCTATGCGCTCATGCAGCACGACCTCAAGCGTCTCCTCGCGTATCACACGGTCGAGAATATCGGCATCATCTTCATCGGCATCGGGCTCGCGCTCGCCTTTAAGGCGCACGGCATGCTGTTCGCCGCAGCGTTGGCACTCACCGCAGCCTTGCTGCACGTGTTCAATCATTCGCTGTTCAAGAGCTTGTTGTTCTTTGGCTCCGGCGCCGTGCTGGTCGCAACCGGCGAACGCGACATGGAACATCTCGGCGGGCTCATCCACCGCATGCCGCAGACGGCGTTCGTGTTTCTCGTCGGTTGCGCGGCAATTTCGGCATTGCCGCCGTTCAACGGCTTCGTCTCCGAGTGGCTGACGTTTCAGGCGATCCTGCTCAGCCCGCAACTGCCGTCGTGGGGCCTTAGGCTCTTAGTTCCCGCCGTCGGCGCGCTGCTGGCGCTCTCGGCAGCACTGGCCGCCGCCTGTTTCGTCAAGGCCTACGGCGTGACGTTTCTCGGCCGCCCACGCACCCGCGCCGCCCGGACCGCGGCCGAGACCGACAACTTTTCGCTCGCCGCCATGTTCATTTTGGCCGCGCTTTGCCTCGTCGTCGGCATCCTGCCCGGCTTGTTCATCGACGCGCTGGCGCCGATCTCGACGGCGCTCTTCGGCGAGCGCATGCCGGTGCAGATCGGCTCGCAATGGCTGTCGATCGTACCGATCGCGGCAAGCCGCAGTTCCTATGACGGGCTGCTGGTCTTCGTCTTCATCGCCATGTCGGGCATGCTCGCCGCCTTCGCCATCCATCGGCTGGCGTCCGACCGGCTGCGCCGCGCACCCGCCTGGGATTGCGGCTACCCGGATCCGAGCCCGGCGACGCAATATACCGCGACGAGTTTTGCCGAGCCGATCCGCCGCGTCTTCGGCACCGTGATGTTCCGCGCCCGCGAGCAAGTCGAGATGCCGCCGCCCGGCGATACGCGGCCGGCGCGTCTCACCGTGCAGATGACCGACCCGATCTGGGATTGGCTCTATGCGCCGCTTGCCGCCGCCGTCAGCACCGCCGCCGAGCGGCTCAATCGCCTGCAGTTTCTCACCATCCGCCAATTTCTCACGCTGGTTTTCTGCGCCCTGGTCATTTTGCTCTTGGTGCTCGCCGTATGGTCCTGATCCGCGATCTCGCCATTCAGGGCGCGCAGATGCTGCTGGTGCTGGCGCTGGCACCGCTCTTCACCGGCTTCGTCCGCAAGGTCAAAGCGCGTCTGGTCCGTCGGCAAGGTCCGCCGCTGATCCAGCCCTGTCTCGATCTCGTGCGGCTCGCGCGCAAGGAGGTCGTGCTGGCGGATAGCGCGTCGTGGCTGTTCCGCGTCATTCCCTATCTGGTGTTCGCCGCCACCTGGGTCGCCGCTTCATTGATCCCGACCTTCCGCACCGGGCTCCTGTTCTCGTGGTCGGCCGACCTGATCGCCATCATCGCGCTGCTCGGTAGCGCCCGTTTTTTCCTCGCGCTCGCCGGGATGGATGTCGGCACCAGCTTCGGCGGCATTGGCTCGAGCCGCGAAGTGATGATCGCTTCGCTCGCCGAACCGGCCATGCTCATGGTCGTGTTCACGCTAGCGCTGATCGCCGGCTCGACGCAGCTCTCTACCATCGCCGAATTCATGGCTTCGCCGCAGGTCGGCTTGCGGGTGTCGCTCGGACTTGGCTTGCTCGGCCTCGTCATGGTGGCGGTGGCCGAGAATGGCCGCATTCCGATCGACAATCCGGCGACGCACCTCGAGCTCACCGTGGTGCATGAAGCCATGGTACTGGAATATTCCGGCCGCCATCTGGCGCTGATTGAGCTTTCATCCTCGCTCAAGCTCCTTCTCTATGTGTCGCTGCTCGCCTGTCTGTTCGCGCCTTGGGGCATCGAGAGCGCCGGTGCCGCCGTGCCGGCCCTGGCGATCGGCATCGGCGCTTATGTCGGCAAGCTCGCGGTCGGCGGCTTTCTGCTCGGCCTGTTCGAAACTTCGATCGCCAAGATGCGCGTGTTCCGCGTGCCGGAATTTCTCGGCGCCGCCTTGATGCTCGGGTTGCTGGCAACATTGCTGCGCTTCGTGTCCGGGAGCTTCTGATGAGCAGGATCGACTTCGACATCGCCCATCTGCTTGCCGGCACACTGGTGCTGATCAGTTTCCTCGAGCTCTATCAGGACCGTCTCTACGCGCTGCTCAACGTCTACGCTGCGCACGCCTTTGCGCTTGCCGCCTCGGTCGCCTGGCAGGCATTCGTGCAGGACGCGCCGCATCTCTATGTCACCGCCGCCATCGCGCTGGTGTTCAAGGCGATCGTCATTCCGGTCACCTTGCACCGGATCATCGTCAGGCTCGGCATTCACCGCGAAATCGAGAAGGTGGTGGGCGTCGGCACCGCCATGCTTGCCGGCATGAGCCTGGTCGCGCTGTCCATGGTGGTGATGCTGCGTGTCACCCACGGCGCCGATCCGCTTGCCCGCGAGGACCTCGCTTTCGCGCTCTCGGTGGTGCTGCTCGGCCTCTTGATGATGGTGACGCGTCGGAACGCAGTAAGCCAAGTGGTCGGCTTCATGTCGCTCGAGAACGGCCTCGTCTTGGCCGCGACCGGCGCCAAGGGCATGCCGCTCGTGGTCGAGATCAGCGTCGCCTTTTCGATCCTCATCGCGCTGATCGTGATCGGAATCTTCCTGTTCCGCATCCGCGAGCGTTTCGACACGGTCGACGTGCAGGCGCTCGACCGTTACCGCGGAGAACGCCGATGACGATCGATGCGCTCACCGGCGTGCTGGTGATTCCGGCCATTGCCGCCGCGCTGCTCGCAGTGCTCCCTGGCTATCGCATCACGGCGCGGATCAATGTCGTGGCGACCGGGCTGACGCTGCTCTGCGCGCTCTCGCTATTCTTCCGCCGGCCGGAACCCGGCATTTATCTGCTGGTCGACGATCTCAACGCCACCTTCATCGTGCTGACCACCTTCGTCGGCTTCACGACCAGCATTTTCAGCGGGAGCTATATCGGCCATGAGCTCGAGATCGGGCGCCTGACGCCGCCGTTCGTGCGCTTCTATCACGCCATGTATCAGGTGCTGATGTTCGCCATGAACCTGGCGCTGATCGCCAACAATATCGGCCTGATTTGGGTGGCGATCGAAATGGCGACGCTCACCACCGTTCTCATGGTCGGTATCTACCGCACGCACGAGGCGCTGGAAGCGGCCTGGAAATATTTCATTCTCGGCAGCGTCGGCATCGCGCTCGCGCTGTTCGGCACCATTCTGGTTTACATGGCCGCGCGGCCTGTCGTCGGCGAAGGTATCGACGCCATGGTATGGACCATCCTGGTCAAGCACGCGGATGCCTTCGATCCGGCGCTGCTCGATGTCGCCTTCGTGTTCCTGCTGCTTGGCTATGGCACCAAGGTCGGACTGGCGCCGCTGCACGCCTGGCTGCCGGATGCCCATGCCGAAGGCCCGACGCCGATCTCGGCCGTGCTGTCCGGCTTGCTGCTCAATGTCGCGTTCTATGCGCTGCTTCGCTTCAAGATTCTGCTGGCGGTGAATACCGGCGCGCTCGCGCCCGGCCCCTTGATGGTGACGCTCGGGCTGATCTCGCTCGTGTTCGCGGCCTTTATGTTGTACTGCCGCCGCGACATCAAGCGCATGTTCGCCTATTCCTCGATCGAGCATATGGGCATCATCACGTTCGCCTTCGGCATGGGCGGACCGCTCGCCAATTTCGCCGGCCTTCTGCACATGACCATGCATTCGCTCACCAAGTCGGCGATCTTCTTCGCCGTCGGCCACGTCGCCCAGGTCAAAGGCACGCAGCGCATCGCCGATATGGGCGGGCTTACCGAGACCCATCCGATGCTCGGCTGGAGCCTGGTCGTCGGTGTCGTCGCCATCGCCGGCCTGCCGCCGCTCGGCATTTTCATGAGCGAATTTCTGGTCGTGAGCTCGACCTTCGCGCGCGCGCCGTTGCTCGCGCTGGTGCTGGTGTTTGGCATTCTGGTCGGGCTTGCCGCGCTGTTCCTGCGGCTCAACAGCATCGCCTTCGGCGAGCCGCGCGGTCCCGTCGGCAAGACCAACGCTTCCTACGTGCCGATGTTCGCGCATCTTGCGCTCGTGCTCGGCGCCGGCATTTATCTGCCGCCGGCGCTCGTTACGTGGTTTCAGAACGTGGCCGGATTGTTGGGATAGCGCGATGCCGTCACTCGCCGAGATCATCGAAGGCCGGCGCGTCGAGAACCACCGTCCGTGGCCGCGTAAGATCGTGACGCCTGACGCATGGCGCCGCGCGGCAAGCGAGCTTTCCGCCGGCCGCGCCACTCTTCTCGGCCTTTGGGGCGATGCCGATCCGGCGCCGCTCGTCCACATGGCTGTTGCCGACGCCGCGGCCGGTGAAATTCTGGTCGTGAGCCTTGCCTGCCCGGATCAAAAATTTCCGTCAGTCGGCGCGCTTCATCCACCCGCGATCCGGCTGGAGCGTGCCATCCACAGTCTCTATGGCTACGAGCCGATCGGCGCGCCCGATAGCCGGCCGTGGCTCGATCTCGGCTTCTGGGACGTGCAGCATCCGCTCGGCGCGCAGAGCGCGCCGCCGCAGGCGCGGCCCCCGTACGATTTCCTTCCCGTCGAAGGCGAAGCGCTGCATCAGATCCCGGTCGGGCCGGTGCACGCCGGCATCATCGAGCCGGGTCATTTTCGCTTCACCGCCAGCGGCGAAACCGTGGTGCGGCTCGAACAACGCCTCGGCTATGTGCACAAGGGCATCGAGTCGCTGATGGCCGGCGCCGGCATCGAGCGGGCCGCGAAGCTTGCCGCGCGCACCTCCGGCGACAGCACGGTCGCCTATGGGATCGCGTTTGCGCATGCGGTCGAGGCCGCGCTCCGCATCGAGGTGCCGCCGCGGGCGCGTTATCTGCGCGCGCTGATGGCCGAACTCGAGCGGCTCGCCAATCACCTGGGCGACATCGGCGCCATCTGCAATGACGCATCCTTCTCCATCATGCACGCGCATTGCGGGATCTTGCGCGAGCATGTGCTGCGCGCGGCAGTGGCAAGCTTCGGCCATCGCCTGATGATGGACCGCGTCGTGCCCGGCGGCGTCACCACCGATCTCACGCCGGACGGCGCAAGGCAGATCCGCAACGCCTTGCAGGAGATCCGCCGGCGGCTGCCACAGCTCGTCAATCTCTACGACAATACCGCCTCGTTGCAGTACCGCACCGTCGGCACCGGCATCGTCCGCGCCGAATGGGTGCAGCAGTTCGGCGCCGGTGGCTTTGTCGGCCGCGCCAGCGGCCGCAACTTCGATGCGCGCAAGACGCCGGGCTATGCGCCCTACGACAGCATCGACTTTTCCGTTCCGATCTTCGCCGAAGGCGATGTCAATGCGCGCGTCTGGGTGCGCATCCGCGAAGTCGAACAAAGCCTGTCGCTGGTCGAGCAAATCATTCGCCATCTGCAGGACGGCCCGATCGCCGTTGCGGCCGAAGGCGGCGACGGCGAGGGATTAGGTTTCGCCGAAGCGTTCCGCGGCGACGTGCTGGCGTGGGTGCGGATCGAGGGCGGAACAATCGCGCGCTGCCACGTGCGCGATCCGTCATGGTTTCAATGGCCGCTGCTGGAAGCCGCCATTGACGGCAACATCGTCGCTGACTTCCCGCTCTGCAACAAGTCGTTCAACTGCTCGTATTCGGGGCATGATCTTTGAAGAATGATCCGCTCGCCAAGGTAGCTGGCATCCTCCGCTCGTCCCTGCGACGGCGGGGACTCAACAGCTGGATTCCCGCTTGCGCGGGAACGGGCGCAGCTTGGAGTTTTTTGTAGATGCGCAGACTGTTGCTTGAAGGGCTCGCACGCCGCCCGCTGAGCGAAAAGCCGCCGGCTGCCGACAACGCGGCGCTTGCCGAACTCGCGGCAAGTCTTGATCGCGCCGCGCGGCGCAGACTTGGCCGCAGCCTCGCCATCCGCGAAGTCGACGCCGGCTCCTGCAACGGCTGCGAGCTTGAAATTCACGCGCTCAACAACGCCTTCTACGATCTCGAGCGCTTCGGGCTGCGCTTCGTCGCCTCGCCGCGTCACGCCGACGTGTTGCTGGTGACCGGCCCGGTGACCAAGAATATGCGCGAGGCGCTGGAGCGCACTTATCGCGCCACGCCTGATCCGAAATGGGTAGTTGCGCTCGGCGATTGCGCGGCCGATGGCGGAATCTTCGCCGGCAGCTATGCCGTGGCTGGCGGCGTGTCGAAGGTGGTGCCGGTCGACTTGCACATTTGCGGCTGTCCGCCCACGCCGGAGACGATTCTCAAGGGATTGATCTCGCTCTTGGAGCCGGCGAATGGACTTCACCTCTCCCCGCCGCGCGGGGAGAGGTCGAGGGAGCGAAGCGGCCGAGGGTGAGGGGGCCTCACCCCGACCCTCTCCCCGCGTGGCGGGGAGAGGGAGATGCGGGTGACCTTCATCCGGTGGGGTCGACCGAACGGCCGGTGCCAAACTCGCAATGATGAGATCAGCCTTACTCGATCTTCTCGTCCGGAGTGGCTCCAACCCCGTGTTTGCAAAGGGTTAGAGTTACAAACCGGCTTAAGCTCACCTATTGAGCCCAAAAGGCTTTTCCCGGTCTTACAAACCAGAATCTAAATGGCATCCGCGCCGCGCGGATCCGGCAACACGACTCGGCGCCGGGGAAAAGAAAGACCCGGCGGCTTTGGAAGAGCCAACCGGGTCAAAGGAGCTTATTTGTTCAGCGATGAGTGAGATACCTGCTTCGGCGCAGGGGGGGCAAGAGTTTTTCAGAGTGGCAACCGATTTATGCGGAGCGTGGGATTACTCTAATTCCATGCAGTCCAAACAAAGCACCGCTGGTGAAGAACCCGCAGAAATTTGGTCGTAAGGCTAGCAGAGA
>DATMQV010000284.1:0-4533 GCA_035566615.1 Xanthobacteraceae bacterium | reverse complement strand
GGCCCTTTCGCAGGCCAACGCAGGAAACGGGTCGCAGGCGAGCCTACCGCGCCGTAGAAGTGGGCTTGCCAGAAGCGGAGTGCCGCGCAGTCGGTTGCGCGTGCGCGCCGCGCGCGATGGAGGTCGATACATGAATGTTGTCACGCAGATCGCCGCGCCGGAGAAATCGGCCGCTGGCCGCGTGGCGGATCATGACTGGGACGCCATCGGTGCGGAGCTGAACGGTTATGGCTGCGCGGTTCTTCCCAAGCTACTCACGACCGGAGAGTGCCGCAGCATTGCGGCGCTCTATCCGCAGGAAGAGCATTTCCGCAGCCACATCCACATGGCGCGCCACGGCTTCGGCAAGGGCGAGTACCGCTATTTCAAATATCCCCTGCCCGCACCGATCGGCGAACTGCGGACCGCGCTCTATGCACGGATCGTGCCCTACGCCAATGCCTGGAACGAGCGCATGAAGATCGCCGTGCGCTATCCGGCGGCGCATGCCGATTATCTGAAGGCGTGCCACGCCGCAGGCCAGGTGCGGCCAACGCCGCTTCTCCTGCAATACTCCGCCGGCGACTATAATTGCCTGCACCAGGATCTTTACGGCGAGCTCGCCTTCCCGCTGCAAGTCGCGATCCTGCTGGCGGAGCCCGGTCGCGATTTCTCCGGCGGCGAGTTCGTGCTGACCGAGCGGCGGCCGCGCATGCAGAGCCGCGTCGAGGTGGTGCCGCTGGCGCAAGGCGACGGCGTCCTGTTCGCCGTGCACGATCGGCCGGTGCAAGGGACGAAAGGCGTCTATCGCGTCGATCTGCGGCACGGCGTCAGCCGCGTGCGCTCCGGCCAGCGCCACACGCTCGGCATCATCTTTCACGACGCGAAGTAGCGAAGCGCGCGGCCCGGTCGTTACAAAGAGCCTTCTCAGCGACGGACGATGAACATTCCGGGAGTGTGGCGCCGTTCCCAGCCGGCCCGTTCGAGCTCGGGAGTGTCGCTGTCCGCTTGCGGATAGCCAAGGCAAAAGTAGCCCAGAAGACGCCAAGTCTCCGGCACGTCCAGCACCTTGTTGATGTGGCCCGGCGTGAGAATCGAGAGCCAGCCCATGGCGATGCCATCGGCGCGCGCGGCAAGCCACATCGTATGAATTGCGGCGACGACAGAATATTCGATCATCTCGGGCATCGTCCTGCGGCCAAGACCGTGTCCGGTTTCCGTCGCTGGCTCGGCGAAGACCGCCACTTGGCTCGGCGCCTCTTCGAGCCCGGCCAACTTGAGCTTCGCATAGTGAGCCGCAAGATTGTCGGCATACGAGTTCAGCGCGTCGGCATTGCAAGACCTGAAGTCCTCAAGGACGGCGCGGCGGCGTGCGGGCTCATCGACAATGACAAATCGCCACGGCTGACTGAGGCCAACCGAGGGGGCGAGACACGCCATGTCGATGAGGCGTTCAACCGTACCCGGCGGCAGCGCTTCGGTGCGAAAGCGCCGCACATCGCGCCGCCAGATCAGAAGTTCGCGCAATTGTGCACGGAAAACGTCGTCGAACTTCATCATCCATTAGAGCTCGCCAGGGGACGTGTGCGAAGTTGTGCTGGTGCAGGGTTCGCCTCACTAGAGCCTTTCTGGATACGGTGCACAACCGAGATTTGCGAACGCGTGCATTCGCGAAGGGTGCGTTTGCCGGCCGCTATCGCAAAATCCCGCCTTTCGGCGGCTTAGGCGGCGGCGACCGGCGGATTTGTGCCGCCGGTAGCCTTGCACCGCGCGGATGGCTATAGGTTCGGCGAACATCGTCTTAAAGAGTCGCACGCCATGCCGAACCAGACGAAGGAAGCCGGGACCGCGCAAACGGGCCGCGCCATCATCACCATTATCGGCTCCGACCGCGTCGGCATCATTGCCGGCATTGCGAACGTGCTCGCCGATGCCAACGTCAACATTCTGGACATCAGCCAGTCGGTGATCCGCGAATTCTTCACCATGATCATGATGGTCGATCTGGCGGGCTCCGCCGTCTCGTTCCACGCCTTGAGCGAGCGGCTGACGCGCAAGGGCCAAGAGCTCTCCGTGCGGGTCGAGATTCAGCGCGAAGAAATCTTCAAGGCCATGCACCGCGTGTAGCTGCGCGGCGCGCGGCCGGCAGCCGGCCGCGGAAACAAGCAGCAGGCGGCGACGCAAAGGACCAAGCCATGCGGCATCTCAATTTCTCCGGCGAGGAGATCCTCGAAACCATCACCATGGTGCGGACCGAGGAGCTCGACATCCGCACCATCACTGTCGGCATCAGCCTGCTCGACTGCGTCAGCGACAATCCCGACACGCTATGCCGCAATGTGTACGAGAAGATCGAACGGGTGGCGCGCAATCTGCGGCGGGTGAGCGCAGAGATTTCCGAGGAATTCGGCCTGCCGATCATCAATAACCGGATCGCGGTGACGCCGGTTTCGCTGATCGCCGGGCGCTCGCGGCCGGAGCATTTGCTGCGGCTTGCGGAAACGCTCGATCGTGCCGCGCACGACGTCGATGTGGATTTCATTGGCGGCTTCTCGGCGCATGTCGAGAAGGGCATGACCGGGATCGACGCCAATCTCTTCGCCGCCATTCCGCAAGCGCTGGCCACGACCGGGCGCGTGTGCGCTTCGGTCAATGTCGGCTCGACCCGCGCCGGCCTGAACATGGATGCGATCGCCGCCATGGGCGGCATCATCAAGCACGCGGCCGAGCTCACCGCCGAGCATAGCTCGATCGGCTGCGCCAAGCTCGTCGTGTTCTGCAACGCCGTCGAGGACAATCCGTTCATGGCCGGCGCGTTTCACGGCGCGAGCGAACCGGAATGCACGGTCAATGTCGGCGTCAGCGGGCCGGGCGTTGTGCTGCGCGCGATCAAGGCGGCGGGCGGCGTCGATTTCGGCACGCTCGCGTCGGTCATCCGCCGCACCGCGTTCAAGATTACGCGCGCCGGCGAACTGGTCGGGCGGACCGCCGCCGCGCGCCTGGGCATTCCCTTCGGCATTGTCGATCTCTCGCTCGCGCCGACGCCGGCCGAGGGCGACAGCGTGGCACGCATCCTGGAAGAGATCGGGCTCGACAGTGTCGGCACCCATGGCTCGACGGCCGCGCTGGCGCTGCTCAACGACGCGGTCAAAAAAGGCGGCGCCATGGCGTCGAGCTATGTCGGCGGATTATCCGGCGCCTTCATTCCGCTGTCGGAGGATGCCGGCATGATCGAAGCGGCCGAACACGGCTTCATCACCATCGACAAACTCGAAGCGATGACCGCGGTCTGTTCGGTCGGGCTCGACATGATCGCCATTCCGGGCAACACGCCGGCTGAAACGATCGCCGCCATCATCGCCGACGAAGCAGCGATCGGCATGATCAACAAAAAGACGACGGCCGTGCGGCTTATTCCGGCCGTCGGCAAGAAGGTCGGCGACTGGGTCGACTTCGGCGGGCTCCTCGGCCGCGCGCCGATCCTCGCGGTGAACACGCGTTCGTCGAGCCGGCTGATCGCGCGCGGTGGACGAATACCCTCGCCGTTGCAAGCGCTGATCAATTAGGCCGTCGTTAACGACGTTGGCTTAGACATTACGCGAGCCCCCAACGGGATCGAGTCGCCGAGCGACCGGCGTGCATACTTTCCTGTTCAGTCCATTTGTTTTTTGCGGGCTGCGTACATTGGCCCTGCCCTACCGATCCTCATTCAGTGGTAGCCATGTACGCAAACAACAAACATCTCCTATGCGCGACATTGATCGTGTCGGCCTTGATGCCGGCAACACTAGCCGCTGCGGCCGATTTGCCGCTCCCGCCCCCAACACCGGCCTGGACATGGTCGGGCCTCTACTTCGGCGGCAGCGCCGGTGCAGCGGCAGGCACCGCAACATTCTCCGATCCGGAAGGACCTTCGGTATTCGGTGACAAGGTCAACACGGCTGCATTCCTCGCCGGCCTTCAGCTCGGCTACAATTGGCAAGTGGCACCACGCTGGGTCGTGGGCCTCCAGGCCGACGCCAGCTATCTCGATTCCAACGGCAGCTTCACCTGCATGCAGGCCTCGGCGGCAATCGTCGGCTCGAATTGCGAGGTTTCGCCACGCGTGCTCGCGAGCCTGACCGGCCGTGTCGGCCTTCTCGTCGACCCGGTGGGCCATACGCTTCTTTATGCAAAGGGCGGCGGCGCGTGGATGGGCAGCGACATATCGATTACTCCCAATAATTCAAATATCGCCGGGGCTCCCGAACCAGACGGAGATCCCAGCAGCCGCAGCAAGGCGTGGGGCTGGACGGTCGGTGCCGGCATCGAGCGCGCTCTGACACCGGCTTGGTCGATCGGGTTGGAATACGATTACTATCGTTTCGCCAGTTCCAACGTTGCCACTGCGGCCACAATCAGCTCAACCGGGGGCGCGACCCCGATATTCAGCACGCTTGCGGGCACCACCGCCAGCGTGACGCCGGACATCCAAGTCGTAAAGCTGGCGCTGAACTACCACTGGGACCACGATCCACGAATGACATGGGTGGATGGTCCGATCTTCGGCGCGGC
>DATMQV010000283.1:0-11676 GCA_035566615.1 Xanthobacteraceae bacterium | reverse complement strand
CAGGATCGGATTGGTCGCGAGCAGCATCCCCAGTTCCACCCACTGGCGATGCGCGTGGGACAATGCGTCGACCTTCAAATTGAACCGCGACGGTTCGTCGAAGCCAATCTCGTTCAAGATCGCCGTTACAGAGCGTTCAAGCTCGTCTCCGCGATGCAGGCGCCGCCCGGCGACCCAGATATTTTCGCGAACACTCAACCCGCTAAAGACGCTGGCGATCTGATTTTTGATCGCGACACCCATTCGGGCGATCTGGTGCGGCTGCGAGCCGACGACACTTTGGCCCCGCAGCAGAATGTCGCCGCTGGTGGCGCGCAGTTGGCGCGTCATACATTTGAACAGCGTGCTCTTGCCGGCGCCGTTCGGGCCGATAAGGCAGCGCAACTCACCTTCGGCGATTGTCAGGTCGACATTGTCCACGGCCGTTACACCGCCGAAGCGACAGGTGAGCCCGCGCGTTTCCAATATTGGCGCGGCGCTCATGTCCGCCGCTCTATCAATTGCTCGGCGCGAAATCGCACCTTGACGACGCGAACCATTGACACAAGGGAGTTTGCGGCACCGCGGAGTGACGGCAGAATGCCGCGCGGCACCAAAAGTACGAAAAAGATGATGATGGCGCCGAAAACGAGCGACGTATTCAAGACCTGGTTAGTGCCAAGGAACGTCTGAAGATATTGGAAGCCAAAACTGGCAATCATCGGCCCCGCCAGGGTGTCCAGACCGCCAGCGATCACCCAAAGCAGGAATTCGGAAGCCTGATTGATGTCGAAAACCGTGGGGCCCACATAGCCGTTATTGGCAGTAAACAGGCATCCCCCAAGTCCGGCGACGGCAGCGCTCACGACGAATGCGAACAGCTTATAGAGGCGGACGTCATAGCCGACGAGTTCGCTCCTGAGCTCGTTCTCCCGTATCGCAATCAAGATACGGCCGGTGTCGCTGCGAAGAAGGCGCCCAATCAAGTAGTACATGAGGGCGAGAACAAGGAAGCACAGCCGAAACATATCGGCCGGGAGAAGCGACGCGTCAGGTGTTCCCGGCCAGTTCAGCGGCGGCACGGCATCGATGCCATTAAAGCCGCCGAGGGTAGCTGCGCCGATGCGATACCATGGATCCGCGGTCGAGTTCGTGAAGCTAAATAATATGAGGGTCACGCAGAGCGTGATCACCGCAAGGTAAACGTCCCCCACCCGTCCGAAAAACAAGAAATGACCGAGCAGCAGCGAGAAGGCGGCCGGCACCAGAATAGCCAAGAAAATCGCCAGCGTGCTGTCGCCAAAGTTTATCGCCGCGATCGCGTAAGCATAGGCACCAAGGCCGAAGAAGGCTGCATGGCCGAAGCTCAGAATGCCGACATAACCCCACGCGAGCGCCAAGCCCAAAGTCGCCAGCCCCATGGCCGCGAAGCTCGAAAGCTGCAGCAAGTTGAATTGACTGAGCAAGAACGGTCCAAGGGCGGCGAGCACTACCAGCAAGAGGGCGGTGCCATATCTCGCGATCAGTGCGATACAAGCGCCTTTCATGAGCGCACTCCCTGCCAGCGTCCCGAAATGCCCTGCGGCATGACTCGCAACAGGACGATTGCCGCAATCAACAAAGCCGCCTGTCCGATGACGGGAGTGGCAATGAGCGAAAAAGCTGATTCGACGACGCCAAATAAACCGGCCGCGGAAACTGTGCCGGCGATTAGCGCGCTTCCTCCGCTGATCACCGTCACGAATGCACGCGCCACGTAGGCGGCTCCCATGTGGGGAATCACCCCTGAGATCGGCGCGAGAAGCCCCCCTGCGAGTCCGGTTAACGCCGCCCCGACGACGAATGTCGCCGCATAGACCCGAACCGGATCGATGCCGAGGGTCGAAGCCATTTCCGGGTTTCGCATTGTACCGCGCGCGATCAATCCCCATCGCGTTCGGGTGAGGACGAGAAAGCAGAGCGCCGTAACCACAATCGTGATCGCAATGAGAACGAACTGATACGCGCTGACCGAATATGCACCGATTGCGACGCTTCCGAGCGGTGCCGCCACCCCGCGCGTGGTATTTCCGAAAATCGCCGTTACCAATCCAATCAGGAAGAGACTAAGCCCCCAAGTCGCCAGCATCGTCGTAACGATCTCGCCGTAAAACCTGCGGACGATGAGGCGTTCGGCAACAGCGCCGATCAGGCCGACCGCAAGGGGCGCGAGCACGAGCATAGCGACCCAGACATTCACGCCCTGACGGGTGGCCATGACGGTCGTGTAACCGCCGAGCATGATGAACTCGCCGTGCGCAAAGTTGATCACCCGCATCATTCCGAAGATGACCGCGAGCCCCAGGCTGATAAGAGTCAGTACGGCGACTCCGGTGACGACTGCGATCAACACGTCGATCAGGTGGTCCATCGCGCCCTCGACCTCGCAATTGGGCTATCGTCGCCGGATCAGACGCGAGGCACCAAAATCTCGGTGTTTTTCGGATTGGCCAGCAGATTGCAACGTCCGCCGAAATCGTACGGCGGCACCTGTTTCTTGGTCTCAATCAGGCTCCACTTGCGATCCTTGACTTGTATGATGTGAACGTCTTGCTGCGTGGTATGGGTCTTGCCGTCCAAGACCATCCGACCACTCGGGCCGCTCCATTCGATGCCCTGGGCGACCGCAGCCATCAGGCATCTCTTTCGAAGCTGCCGGCTTTTTTCACCGCTTCAGCCCAAATCATCGGTCCGGTGTATCCACCGATCGCGATACCATTGACGTAAGGGTGATCCGGGCCAGCCGATGCCGCGACCCTTTTGAGGAATGCCTTGTTCTCCGGCGTATCGATCTCTTCGAAATAATTGTAGGCAACAATAATTCCATCCGTCTCCTCAGGAGTCAGGACCGCGTGCTCGTTGCCGCCCGCAAACACGATGGAGACGATTGGAGTCTTGTGCAGCATACCGGCCGCCGCCCACTGCCGGTAAAATGACATGTGGGGTCCTCCAACCAGACACGAGTGCACGTAGTCTGGCTTGGCGGCCTGGATCTTGCTGATAGCGGTGCTGAAGTCGGTGACATCGAGCGGGTAGTAGTCGTCACCCACCACTTCACCGCCATGCAGACCGGCCAGATAGTGTGTCCAGATGCCGATGTTGCGCGGCGCATTGTAGTCAGCGCCAATATAGAAAACCTTCTTGCCCAGGTTCTTGAATGACCATTCGAGCAAAGGGACGGCCTGCTGATCGCTACCGGTATTGACCGAAATCGCGTTCAGTTCGCAAAGCCCGCCTTCGTAGATCGTCCCATAAACAAACGGAACATTGTAACGACGCAGGACCGGTCGGGTCGCTTCGCGGGAGGCGCCGGTTATCGAGCCCTGGAGCATGACCACTTTGTCTTCCAATGCGGCCTGCTGCGCATAGCGCGGGTAGTTTTTGATGTTCGATTGACCGTCGTATACTTTCAGCTCGATCTTCTTGCCCAGCAGGCCTCCGGCCGCATTGATCTCGTCGATAGCGACCTTCATGCACATATGCGAAGGAACGCCATAGACGTCGACGGCGCCCGATAAGTCGTGCAGCGAAGCGACCTTTACAGTATCGCTCTCCGCCAGGGCCGGCGCCCGCGTTACGGCCGATCCGATTGCGGTCGCCGCGCCAATCGCCGCCGACTTCAGAATGGTCCTGCGAGAGATGTTCATTTCAAGAACTCCTCTTGGGTATACGTGACTGGATAACGATGGGAAGCAGATTCAGGCCGGATGCTGCGCTTCAAGCGCTGCGGATTTGCCGTTGCGTCCCGCCGATCGCTCATGCGTGCGGCCGGCATTCCACAAGTGTCGGGAGGCAAGGTCCGCTCCCTCACTCAGCGCCGCCAATTTCATCCAGGCGATCTTGGGATCGACGATCTGGTACGAAGCGAAATTGGCAAAACCGCAATCCGTCCCTGCGATAACGCGGTCGCGGCCGACCAGACCGGCGAATCGCCCGATCCGCTCCGCGACAAGTTCGGGGTGCTCCACATAGCTGGTGCAAGTATCGATCACGCCCGGAATGAGAATCTTGTCGTCCGGTAGCGCAACGTCTTCCCAAATGCGCCATTCGTGCTGGTGACGCGGATTGGCAGCTTCGAACGACAGCGCCATGGCTTTCGTGCGCAGAAAAATGTCAATCAGATCGCCCAGCGGCACGTCATGGTGATGAGGGCCATGATAGTTGCCCCAACACAGGTGCAGCCGGATTCTATCCGAGGGAATGTTGCGGCAAGCATGGTTGAGCAATTCAACTCCCGCGACGATCGCCTCGTATTCGAGGCGCATAGCCTCGGCGATTGCTTCCCAGTATTCCTTGTCCGTCGGATAGTATTGGTTTTCGAGGTAGATCGAGATGACGCCCGGGGACGCGGCCGTCATGAAAAGCTCAGTCGGCGCCAGTTCCTCGGTTGCCGTTCGCAGATTGACAATATCTTCCTCCAGAGCGGCGCGACCTTGATAAACGATTGGCCCGGTACAGGCGGGGGTTTGCGGATCGAGACCGGCAAGTGAGCGCTGCGCAAATTCTGGAACATCGTGCAAATCCCAAATGGTCAATCCCCTGCCCTTTCCGGAAAATCCGGAAAGTCTTTCGCGCACGTACGTGGAGTATCCAATCTTACTTGCCTCGCCGTCGTTTATAATATCGACACCGGCCTCCGCTTGAGACTTGGCGATCGTCGCAACAGCATCGCGGATCTGTGTCGGCAACGCGCCCGCCTCATCGGGACCAAGTGTGCCGCGGTCATGTCCGACAATAGCTTGAGTAAGAACTGCGGGACGCGGCAGGCTTCCGGCGTGCGTCGTGAGTATCCTATCGGTACTGCATTTCATGAGAATTCTCCGCAAAGCTTCACCGGCCGGTCTCGGGCTAGACGACGCTATCAACGACACGCATGGGCTGATCGTCCCGGGCAGACTAAATGGATTGTTATGACGTTGGCGTGAACGCTATAATTATCGCTTATGATGCGAAGAAGCGCCGCTTTCGCGCCGCTCCTGATAACCCGGCTTCCTGGAGGTTTCGTCATGTCGCTGACCAGCTCGCGGATGCGCGCCGTCAATGCCGTCTTCGATGCGGGCAGCTTCTCGCAAGCCGCGCGACGGCTCGGCTTGTCGCAACCGGCCATCACGCAGCAGGTCCGCGGCCTGGAAAATCACTTCGGCGTCACGCTGTTTGAGCGGCGCGGCAGCAAACTCACGCCGACCGCCTTATGCCGGGAATTCGTCGCCGTCACATCGCAGCTGCATGGGATCGAGGCGCAAGCGCTCGCGGTTCTTCGTCAGAACGACGCGCTCAAGGGCGGCGAATTGCGCATCGGCCTCGGCAATGCCATGCCCGGCATGGCATTGATCTCGGCGTTCCACCGGCTTTACCCGAACATCCAGATCGCCGTCGAAATGGGCAACTGGGCCTCGATCATCGATGCGGTCGTCGATCAGCGCGTCGATGTCGGCGTCTTGCCGGACGTGCCGAGCGATAGCCGCTTTCACCGCGAGGTGTGCGTGCGGCAAGGAGTGGTGGCGATCGTGCACCCGAACCATCCGCTCGCACGCGTCAAGAGAATTTCTTGCGCCGATCTCGCCAAGCGCCGTCTTGTTTTCCGGAGAAGCAATCGTCGACGCAGCGCGTGGTCGACCGGGCTTTTCGCGCTGCTGGCGTAAAGCCCAAGCCGGAGATCGTGCTCGACACCCGCGACGGCGTATTCGAAGCGGTCGCCAACGAGCTCGGCGTTGGCTTCACGTGGGAATACGGATCAAGCCGCGCCGACAAGATCGTCAGAATTCCCGTGCCCGAAATGGCGACACAAACGCCTGAGCACATTTTTTGCCTGGCCGGCAAGCGCTACAAGCTGGTGGACTTGTTCTTCGAGACGCCCAAGGCGGTCAAACATATGACGACCTGAGGCAAGACTTGATCGCGCCGGCGCGGCTGTGGTGCGGCGACCGGTGCCGGCCCCGCGTCAGGCTTGGCCGCACTCTTAACGCGCGAGCAAACGATCGAGCGTGATCGGAAATTCGCGCACGCGGATGCCTGTCGCATGCCAGACCGCGTTCGCAATCGCGCCCGCCGTGCCGGTGATGCCGATCTCGCCGACGCCTTTGATGCCGAGTGCGTTGACGTGCGGATCGCGCTCCTCGACCAGGATTGCTTCGAGCGACGGCACATCGGCGTTCACCGGGATGTGGTACTCGCCGAGATTGGGATTCATCGGGCGGCCGGAGCGCGCGTCCATGACGGCGCGCTCGTGCAGGGCAAACGACACGCCCCAGATCATGCCGCCATAGAGCTGGCTCTGCACCATGCGCGGATTGATGATCCGTCCGGCGGCGAAGGCGCCGACCAGCCGGGTGACGCGCATCTGACCGAGGTCGGGATCGACCTTGACCTCGGCGAACACGGCGCCGTGCGCGCGCATGGCATAGCTTGCTTGAGCCGCCGCGTTGGCGGCGCCCTTCCCTTGTCCCTCGATCTCCTCAAGTCCGGCACGACCGAGGATCTCGGCATAGCTTTCGCTGCGGCTCTCGTCGTCGCGGCGAAACAGGCGGCCACCGCGCGCAATCACGCCGGCATTACCGGCGCCGAACAGCAGCGAGCGATCGTCGTTGGTGGCAAGATCGGCGAGACGCGCGATCACGCTAGCGCCGGCATTGTGGATCGCCATGCCGGCGGTCGCGGTGTGGCCCGAGCCGCCGGCGATGCCGGCGTCTGGAAGGTCGGAACTCCCGGACCTGAACTCGAGTCGCCCGAGGTCGAGCCCGAGCCCATCGGCCGCGATCTGCGACAGTGCGGTCAAGGCGCCCTGCCCCATATCATGGGCGCCAACTTCCATCACGCCGCTGCCGTCTCGGCGCAGCACCGCTCTCGCCGCTCCCTCGAACATGATTGCCGGGAATGTCGCGGTGCCGATGCCCCAGCCGACGAGCGCGCCGCTTTGGTCGCGCATCTGTCGCGGCGCGAGCGGCCGCCGCTGCCAGCCGAAACGCTCGGCGCCTTGCGTGTAGCAGTCGCGCAGCGCCTTCGATGAAAACGGCTTGCCGGAAATCGGCTCGACCTCGGCGTAATTCTTGAGCCGAAATTCGAGCGGATCGATGCCGCAAGCCTCCGCTATTTCGTCGATGGCGCTTTCCAGCGCGACCGAGCCTGTCGCCTCTCCCGGCGCACGCATGAACAACGGCGTCCCGGTGTCGACGCGAACCGCTTCGTGTGCGGTTGAGATCGCCGGACTTGCATAGAGGGAGTGCGAAATGTCCGACGCGGGTTCGAAGAAGTCGTCGAAGGTGCTCGACGTTGTCTTAGTGTGATGTTCGAGCGCCGTCAGCTTGCCGTCATTGTCGGCGCCGACCCGCAAGGTCTGCCGCGTCGCGGCGCGGTGTCCGACCGGACCGAACATCTGCTCGCGGCGAAGCACGAGCTTGACCGGCCGCCCCACCATTCGCGCCGCCATGACACCGAGAACCTGCGGTCCGGCAATCAGGCCCTTGCAGCCGAAACCGCCGCCGAGGAACGGACTGCGGATACGGATCTTCTCCGGCGAAATGCCGAAGAGCCCCGCGAGACGGCCTTGCGCCCAGGCGAGCCCTTGGCTCGGTGTGTCGATCGAGAGCGTGTCGCCGTCCCATGCAGCGACGATCGCGTGCGGCTCCATCGGATTGTGATATTGCGCCGCTGTCTCGTAGGTGGCGGCGATTTGCTTGGAAGCCGCGGCAAGTCCGGCTTCGACGTCACCGCGTTGCGCTTCCGCCAGATGTCCGGGACCGACGACCGGCGGAACGAAGCTCTCCGCCGCATCGAGCGCGAGCCGCGCCGGTTCAACTTCGTAGCAAGGCGCCAGCAGCGCGGCCCCTTCCGTCGCAGCCTCAAGCGTTTCCGCGATCACGACGGCGATCGGCTGGTTGGCATAGCGGACGCGATCGCTCTGCAAGAGGTCGAGCCGGAACATGAAGGGATTGGTTTTTGCATCCGGGTCCATCGCGAGCGCAGGCTTGTTGGCCGGCGTCATCACCTCAACGACGCCTGGATGGGCCTTGGCGGCCGCGACGTCGAGAAAGGTCACGCCGCCGCGCGCGATGCCGCTGACCGCCATCACGGCATGAAGCATTCCGGCCGGATGATTGTCGGCAGCGTAGCGGGCAGCGCCGGTAACCTTGAGGATGCCCTCACGCCGGGTGAGCGGCTGTCCCATGTTCGAGCCGTGGCGAACGTGCGCCGGCGATTGTGTGAGCGGGATATCAAGCATGAGCGGCAGCTCCGGAAGCAGCGGCGAAGGGGGAAGCGGGCAGCGCCGGCACGCGCTCAGGCGCGACGGCGGCGGCGAGCGTGAGCGCGCGTACGACGATGCGGCGTGCGAGCTCGATCTTGAAGGCGTTGTCGCCGGACGGTTTGGCGGCGGCGAGCGCCGCCTCGGCGGCGCCGTGAAAATTCGAAGCCTCAGCGCGCACGCCGCGCAAGATCTGTTCGGCTTCGCGGGCGCGCCACGGCTTGAGCGCCACGCCGCCGAGCGCCAGGCGTGCGTCCTTGATCGTGGCGTTTTCGACGCGCAGAGCGACCGCGGCCGAAACCACGGCGAACGCATAGGAGGTGCGCTCGCGCACTTTCAGGTAGCGTGCGTGGGCGGCGAACTGCGCGGCTTGCGCAGGCAGGCGCACGGCGACAATCAACTCGCCCGGCGCAAGCATGCTCTCGCGCTGCGGCGTATCGCCGGGCAGAAGGTGAAACATCTCGAGCGGGATTTCGCGCCGGCCTGCTTTGCCTTCGATCTCGACGACGGCATCGAGCGCAACCAAAGGCATACAAAAATCGGACGGATGCGTCGCGATGCAGTTCTCGCTCCAGCCGAGAATGGCGTGAAGCCTGTTGTCGCCGCCGCGGGCGTCGCAGCCCGCACCGGGATCGCGTTTGTTGCAGGCGCTGGCGACGTCGTAGAAGTACGGGCAGCGCGTGCGCTGCAGGAGATTGCCGCCGACGGTCGCGGCATTGCGCAATTGCGCCGAGGCTCCCGACAGAAGCGCTTCGGCCACGGCCGGGAAGCGCCGCGCGAAATCGCGATCGTGCGCAAGCTCCGCATTGTGAACCAGTGCGCCGATGCGCACGCCGCCATCTGGAAGATCCTCGATATCATCGAGCCCCGGAAGATGGGTGATGTCGACGAGCCGGTTCGGGAGGCTGACGCCTCCTTTCATCAAATCGAGGAGATTGGTGCCAGCGGCGAGATAGACGGCGCCCGGGTCCGAAGCGGCGGCGACCGCTTCGGCAATGGTCGCCGGCCGCACGTAGTCGAAGGGCTTCATGCGACCTCCTTGCGGCTTTGCGCCTCAAGCATCCGTTGCGCTTCCAGCACCGCTTCGGTGATGCCCTTGTAGGCGCCGCAGCGGCAGAGATTTCCGCTCATGGCCTCGCGCACGCGCTCCGGATCGTCGCCGGCCTGCCCTTCTTTGATCAGGCCGATGGCGCTCATGATCTGGCCGGGCGTGCAGAAGCCGCATTGCAGGCCGTCATGCGCGATGAAGGCCTCCTGCACTGGATGCAGGCGGTCGCCGCGCGCCACGCCTTCGATGGTCAGGACGTCCGCGCCCTCGTGACTGATCGCCAACGCCAGGCAGGAATTGATGCGCCTTCCATCGACGATGACCGTGCAGGCGCCGCACTGGCCGCGATCGCAGCCCTTCTTGGTTCCGGTCAGATCGAGCCGTTCGCGGAGAAGATCGAGCAGCGTGACGCGCGGATCATCAAGCTCGATCGTGCGCGTGACACCGTTTACGGTGAGCGTCGTTGAGAATGCCATGCAATGCTCCACAAGAGCGATGGGTCAGGAACGCCCGCCGGCCGGCGGGCGCTTGCGCCGTTGTTGGTTCCGGCGCGACGCGGACACGCACGCGTCCAACGCGCCGGCAAGGAAATCCACCCGTCCCTTCGGGCGTTTCCGCGGACTTTGTCGGCATGGCTTGACACCGGTGCTATGGTTTAGCCGTGCTCCGTTCCGGTAGATGCGGAGGGGGCCTCCGCTTTTCAAGGGTCTCAATTGAAAAATCAGGGGATCGAAATTGACGGCCGGCATCAAGGAAGCGCGCAAGACGGCACGAAAACCGCGCACCGATGCCGTACGGAACCGCGAGCGCGTGCTCGAAGCGGCGAATGCGGTGTTCAGCGCCGGCGGCGCGGATGCGAGCCTGGAAGCGGTGGCGCGCACAGCCGGCGTCGGCATCGGCACGCTATACCGGCATTTTCCGACACGCGAGGCGCTGTTTGAGGCGGTCTATCGCCGCGAGGTGCAGCAGCTTGCCGATCTCGCCCAACAATTGAAGGACAAGCCCGATCCGCTCGACGCGTTGCGCCAGTGGATGCACTCCAACGTCAAATTCGTCGCGACCAAAAAGGGCATGTCGGAAGCACTAGCGCTTGCCGCCTACAAGAACTCGGAGCTTTTTTCATATTCGTACGACAGCCTGACCCGGGCTATCGGCAGCCTGCTCGATCGCGCGATCGCGGCCGGTGAAATTCGCGACGACATCGGTGCGGAAGATCTGCTGCGCGCGCTTGTCGGCATGTGCTACACGCACAATCAACCGGGATGGCAAAAGAGCGTACTGCGGCTGATCGATGTGTTCATCGACGGCCTGCGCATTCGGGACGACGGCCGGCGCGCGCACAAGCCCTGGCGAAAATCGTCCTGACCGCTAAGCCCGCGGCGGACGACGCCGTTCGTGGAACCAGGCGCGGTATTCGGTCATCTTGCCGCGCTGCGCGGAAGACGCGTGCCGTTTGCAGGTCGAGGCCTCGTCGCTCCTGTCGGGCGCGCCCCAGCGCAGCTCGACGCAGTCGTTGAGATTATAGGCCATCTCAAGCGCGCCCTGCCGCGCGACCACGTCCTGGAGCGTGAGCGTCCAGGCGGAGCCGTCGGTGCGCAGGTAGGAGAACTTGCGGGTGGCAAGCTCCGAGGCGAGCACACGCTCCATTTCGGCCTTCACGTCGGCGACGCTCTTGCCGCTCGGCATCGCGTAGCGATTGGGCCGCCGCGCGACGCGATCCGGGAAGCCGCGCACCACGTCGATCGCGATGAGCAGGCGCAGATCGCGCGAAGGCGTGGCGAAATCTTCCCACGCTCCGGTAGTCTCGAAGATCGACGGTCCGGCCGGCATCTCGACATCGCCGCGGCCGCTATTCTGATACTTGCGGCCGTTCTCGACCGAGGTCACGCGCGCTTTCACCTGCTCGTCGAGCGCGGCGATCGCCTCCATCATCGCCCGCATCGGGTCGAGCGGCGCGGGCGACATCACGTCGTCCATGCGGTCGTAAAAGTCTTCGACCCCGAGCTTGGCCTGCTCGAGCGAGAAATCGCCGTATTGCGGATCCTTGGCAATCTCCTCGTTGGAGAGCCGCCGTAAGCCGCCATTCGCCTCACGCACGATCGGCCGGAAGCGCTTGAAGCCCGGGCCCCCGAGTGCCGGGTCCTGCGCGAACAAGAAATTGCCGCGCCAGAAACGCTTGCGCGAGACCGTGCCGTCAGGCTGGCCGTCGACGGCGAGGATGACGCCGGCGGCCTCCTTGGTCTGCGCGATGCGCTTCACCAGCATCAGTACGTGGCCGTACGGATCGGCATAGACCACGCCGGGACGCAGCGTCTCCTGCGTCAGCGGCACGGGATAATAGTCGGTGTTGTTGTCGTTCGCGTACGTCCGC
>DATMQV010000282.1:0-2964 GCA_035566615.1 Xanthobacteraceae bacterium | reverse complement strand
CGCTGCTGTTGCTCGCGCGTGGCAGCCCAAGTTCGCGGCAGGAGTTCGTCGCGGCGATTGTTCGGCCAGAGATTGACGAGGCGGACGAGAACATCGGCCAGATAGGCTTGGGGCTCGATGCCGTTCAGTTTACAGGTCTCTATCAGCGAAGCCAGGATCGCCCAATTTTCGGCGCCGTCATCATGACCCGCGAAGAGAGCATTCTTGCGGGTAAGGGCCTGCGGGCGCATCGAACGCTCGACGATGTTGGTGTCGAGCTCGATGCGGCCATCGTCGAGAAAGCGGGTAAGGCCGTCCCAGTGCCTGAGGCCGTAGCGGATGATCCTAGCCGTATCCGAGCCGCCCGCGAGCCGCGTGAGTTGATGCTCGAAGAAGATCTTGAGCGCATCGATGAGCGGGCGCGATCTTGCCTGGCGAGCGGCACGGCGCTGATCGGCACTTGTGCCGCGCGCGTCCTTCTCGATGACATAGATCTGCGCGATGCGCGCGACGGCTTCGGTGGCGATGGGCGCATCGCCGCGCTCTGCGATCTTGAAGAATTCGCGCCGCAAGTGGCTCCAGCAAAAGGCGACTGTGATCCTGTCCGCCGGCAATTTCTTGTAAGGAGCATAGCCGTCGCACTGCACGATGCCGCGATAGTTTGCGAGCAGCTTCTCGAGATGCTCGCCGCCTCGGCCCGGCGCATAAGAATAGACGACAGCCGGCGGGCCGGTTCCGCCCCAGGGCCGGTCATCGCGCGCAATCGCCCAGAAGTAACCAGTCTTCGTCTGACCGCGCCCGGGATCGAGCACCGGCACCGGCGTCTCGTCGACGGCGAGTTTGGCGGAGGCCAAGAGATTGGCCTTGAGCCGCTCGTACAGCGGCATCAATTCCGCCGCCGCATAGCCGACCCAGAAGGCCAGCGTCGAGCGGTCGAGGTCGATGCCCTGGGAGGCCAGCATTTTGGCCTGGCGATACAGCGGCAAGTGCCAGCCATATTTGGCCACCAGCACGGAAGCGACCATGGCTTCGGTCGGCAGTCCGGATTTGATCAGACGCTCCGGCGCCGGCGCTTCTACGATCTTCTCGCACGCCCGGCAGGCGAGCCTGGGCCGGTGTGTGATGATCACCCGGTATTGGGCCGGGATCACGTCGAGCCGCTCGGAAGTTTCTTCGCCGATCACGTGCATCGGCTTCTTACAGCACGGGCAGTTCGTGTCGGCCGGCGCAACCGTCTCGTGAGTGCGCGGCAAATGGGCCGGCAGCGCGCCGCGGTTGATCCGCCGTTTCCGCGCCGCATCGGCGGTTTGCGTTTTCTCCTCGGTCGCCTCGGTTTTGGCAATCGCCTGCTCGAGGTCTTCCAGCGCCAGATTGAGCTGATCGGGGTGAAGCTTGGCCAGCCGCTCGCTCTTCGCTTCGAAGCCCTGCGCCTTGCGCAACAGATGACGCAGGCGGTCGTTGAGTTCGATCAGCCTGTCGCGTTCGGCAATCGCCGCATCGCGCTCGGCGATGGCGTTCAACGCCAACGCCCGCAGCGCATCGACATCGTCGGGGAGAGAATCAGCCGACCGTTTCACGCGCCAAGCACAGCACATTACAGGCGATTTGCCAGAGCCAAACTGGCGCCTGATTCACTTCACCGCAGGCTACTGCACAGCTTCTGGTGCAGGCACGCGCCGCGCCCGTACGCGCATCCAATCCAGACCCTCGATCAACGCCGCCAATTGCGCTGCCGACAGCCGCATCACGCCGTCCTCGATGCGCGGCCAGCGGAACTTGCCGCCTTCCAGTCTCTTGGCGAACAGACACAAGCCGGTGCCGTCCCAAAAGATCAACTTGACTCTGTCGGCACGCTTCGAGCGGAAGCAGAAGATCACGCCCGAGAACGGATCGCCCTTCAATTGCTCCTTCACCAGCGCCGCAAGCCCGTCCATCCCTTTGCGGAAGTCCACCGGCTTCGTCGCCACCAGAACCCGGATCGGCCCCGGCGGAATCAGCATTCCGCCGCTCATGCGCTAGAGCGCCGAACCGCGCGCAATACCGCTTCGACGTCTCGCGCCTCGGCACCGCCCGGCACCCGCACCTTGATGGCTCCGATCACGATCTCGATGGTGGCGGAGCGACGCTCATGCGCGGCCTTGTTCGCCCGTGCCGATTCCACCGATACCACAGGCACAAAGGCCGGCATCTCATCGGCCGGCAGCGCGAATTGGCCATCCTTGGCCGCTCTGATCCAGTTCGACAGATGCTGCGGAGCGAGATCATGCTGCCGCGCCACATCCGCTATCACCGCGCCCGGTGCGATCGCCTCGGCAACAATCCGCCCCTTCTCCTCATCGCTCCACCGTCGGCGGCGGACAACGCCCGTTACTTCCGCGTGGCGCCGAACAATCTGCGTGTCGTCACTAATGTCGACCATAATGTGCACACGATCCTCGATCCCAAGAATCGCGATCGTGCACTGCTCGCAGTCACTCAGCTATGTGGGGTAAAAGCATCGCTAACTCTCAACTCAACGGCGGGCCCGATAATCCGCGGGACCGAGAGCAACCTGCGGGCGGTTATGTTCGTCATTCGGCGGCGACAGCACACTGCGTATCATTGCGCTTCGCAAAATTTAATATTACACCATCAGCGTATGGTTTCGGCTTCCCGCCTAACGGACCATCCGTAAGATACAAATTTGTGTCGCCATCTTTCCCAAGCTCAGCTTCAAGTCTCGCAATGAAAGATTGATTTTTATGGACCACTATGACGTCAGCCGTTTTAGCATGGCATATTTCAGAACGTAAATAACCTAGATAGGAATCGGTCCATCTCTGGATCGTGTCCATAGTTACATCGCGAACAGAAAAGAACATAGCATACTGAATATAATTCAATTTATACCACTGCATACTGCGACCCAGAGGCTCGGCTGGGTGATTATCATCGCGTGGTCTTGTGCATCGGTTCGTCCAACCAATAATGTGTAGCAAATCAATA
>DATMQV010000281.1:0-26846 GCA_035566615.1 Xanthobacteraceae bacterium | reverse complement strand
GTGAACGTTGTAGGCGCACGGTTCGGTGATCTCGGCGTCATAGGCGAAAATCTTTACGCCCTTATCGCATGCGCTTTTGACCACCTGGTTCAGGGCCGTGGGTGAAATTGGAAATATCACGATGGCCTCGGCGCCGGCCTGTACCATTGCGTTGAGCTGCTGAATCTGCCGCTGCGCATTCGGGCCGGCGACCTGGACTTCGAGGTTCACCTTGTCGGCCATGCCCTTATAAGCAGCCATGGCCTTGACCATGTTGGCCGCCTCGGCCTGCCAATCGTTGCCGATATAACTCATGCTCAGAAAAATCTTGTGCTTCTGCGCGGCGTTGACTGTTGGCGCGGCCGCAATTCCTGCGGCCAGAGCGCCGGCGAGAAGCCACCGATGTCCTGCCTTCATCATTTCCTCCCTATTTCAGACGTTCGCCCCGATTGACTAGGGTCTATCTCATGATCATAGATCATGAGATTTAGAGTACAAGCCCGATCATTTGCGGCCGATAATGGCCGTGTCGGGTTGATGACTGGCCCGAGAACAAGGACGTGTGCTTATGATGGACGCGCCACTGAAGAAGCCGGAGCTGCGGGTGGCACCGCTGGCGCGCGATACGCTGCACGAGCGATCCTATCGGCGAATTTGCGATCTGATCCTTGACGGAGAGATCGCACCCGGACAGGTGGTGACCATTCAAAATCTTGCGGAAGCGTTCGGTGTCAGCACGATGCCCGTGCGCGAAGCGCTCAAGCGTTTGACCGCAGCCGGCGCCATAAGCCTGGTGACCGGACGTTCCATGGGCATTCCGCGGCTCAGTCTCGAACGGCTTGCGGATTTGCGCCGCGTGCGTTTGTCGGTCGAAGGAATTGCGACGGAATGGGCGGCGGAATTGATGGAGCCGGGCGAGCTCGCGAGGTTGCGGCGGCAGTGCACGCTTCTCAGCCGCGCCGCCAAGGAGGAAAACGTCAAGGACTACCTGCGCGCCAACCGCGCCTTCCATTTCACCATCTACAACGCCGCGCGATCGCCGACGCTTGTCGCGCTGATCGAAGCGCTGTGGCTTCAGATCGGGCCGTACTTAAATCTGCTGCGCGGATCGGGAAATTACGTCGCGTCCAACGCGACGCATCGCGCGATCCTCGAAGCGTTGGCAGCGCACGACGGAAAAGCGGCGGCAAAAGCCTTGCGCGCCGACATCAACGACGCCTATGCGATCCTCTCCAAGATGCTGCGCTGAAGGCTCACGCCGGGCGAGGCGCAAGCTGCGGCGTTCCTCCACGATCAGTCGGCGAGCCCTAGCAGAACGCCGCCATCGATGACGATTTGCGAGCCGGTGACATAGCTCGAGGCCGGCGAGGCGAGATACAATGCCAGGCCCTGGATCTCATCGGTGGATGCGAGCCGGTGCAGCGGCGAGAAGCGCGCAAAGGCGGCGACAGTTGTCGGGTCGCGCATATGGCCGCCGGCGATATTGGTCACGAATGGTCCCGGCGCGATGGCGTTGACGAGAATATTGTATTTGGCCAATTCCAGGGCGGCCTGCCGCACCAGATGGGCGACGCCGGCTTTGGCCGGCATATAGGGCATGCCGACAATGGCTTCGCCGCGTATCGCCGCCACCGATGTGGTAACGATGATGCGGCCACCGTTCGCGTTCTTTTTCATGTGCGGGACGGCGGCTTTGATCGTGCCGAACATCGACGTGAGGTTCGTCTCCATGACGAGATCCCAGCGCTCGTCTGAAACGTACTCGAACGCCCCGCCGGGGTTTCGTTCTCCGTTCATGCCGAGGAAGCCTGGCGGTGAATCGATGCCGACATTCGCGAACACCACATCCAGCCTGCCATAATGGGCGGCCACCGCATCGATGCCGGCGCGCAAGCCAGGCCGATCGGTGACATCGAGGGTCTGCCCGCGGACGTCGCCACCCCGTTCCGCAAGCCGCCGCACGGCGGCTTCAAGCGAAGATGCGTCCCGGTCCATCAAAGTCACGCGTGCACCATTGTCGGCCATGACCTCTGCATAAGCGAGCCCGATGCCGCTCGCCGCGCCGGTTACGATCGTGACCAGTCCGCGCACGTCGAACAATTCCGCTGTTTTCATGATCCTTGATCCTCCCAGTGAGACACGCGGCTCTAGGTTGCTTACTCCCTCCGTCAGGACTTGACATACATGATTCTGGAAGACCAACATGAGCGGGTTCGTTTGAAGACACAGGCTATCGAAAAGTCAAAGGCAGCGCGCGAGGGCGCAGCGTGCCCGCGTCGAGCGGTGGAGGAACGCTTGACTGATCTTCAAGCCAATTGTCGCTGCGGGGCCCACGCCGCCGCCGATGTGTTGCCGGCGCCCACGGTTTCCAGTTTTCAAGGTCAGGACGAGCCTAAGCGGACCTCGCCACGATGAACGCGGCGTATTCGTCAGTTCTGGTTCAGAATCTGAAAGTCACCCTGCTGGATCAAAAGCGGGGTGCCGCGGCTGCGAGTATGCTCGATTGCGCGGCGCACATGCTCTTCTGCTTCGACGAGCCCGACGCGATGTACAGCGCCGCGTTGCGCTTCATGCTCGAGCGATTTCGCGCCAGTCGCGTCGATTTCGGATTTGGCAGTCCGGATAAGCCGGTCTACGTCCCCAGCGCCGTCGAGTTGGTCCCCGATCTTTCGATACCGCCATTCGAGGGCGCATTTCCCAACCAAATATGGCCGGTTCAGCAAGTGTGGCAGTCGCGCGGGCCGGTCTATCAAAGTCTCGAAAGTTGTCCCGGCATCGACAAATACTGGGCGGGCCTTGGCTCGAAATCCAAAATAGCGCGACGCTTGGAAGTGGAAGACCAGGTTTTCGGTCTTATTTGCATCGACGATACCGATGCGGTGCGGGGTTGGGATGCTGCCGACCTGAGCTATTTCGACCAATTCATTACCGAGTTCTTTAGTCCGATCATCAGGGCGCAAGTCCGGCTCGAGAAGCCGTCGATATTGGCGCAACTCTCAACGGCGGAGATCTCGGTGGTGCGGTTGGCGGCGTGCGGCTTGACCTACAAGGAGGTCGCACGGCGGCTCGGAAAGTCTCCGAACACGGTCGACAATCAGCTTCGCAGTGCGCGCGCCAAGCTCAAAGTCCGCAATCAGGTGGAATTGGCCCAAGCCTGCCTGAAGTGGCTCTAGAACGGCGGCCGCTCGAAAGCCCGGTCGGCCCCTTAGTGAATGTCCGTCATGGCGGCCGACCGCCGCGGGCGTTAACGTTTGCCCTAAGAATGCGCGGAGTCGGACTGCGTCCGGCTGAATCGAACGCGAATGTGTTGGGGAGGGTGCGTTTGGCGGCCTACGATTACATTGTGATCGGCGCCGGTTCGGCCGGGTGCGCCATTGCTTCCCGGTTGTCGGAAGACCCAAGCGGCAGCGTCTTGCTTTTGGAAGCCGGCGGCTCCGATCAAGACGAGCGGATTTTCGTTCCGCATCGCGCCTGGGAGCTTTGGACCACCGGATTTGACTGGGGCTACACGACCGTACCGCAGCCGGCCGCGCTGAACCGGTCGGTGTATTGGCCGCGCGGCAAGGTGCTGGGCGGCTCAAGCTGCCTCAATGCCATGATCTATGTTCGCGGCGCGCCGGCGGACTACGATCATTGGGCCTATCTGGGCAATGTCGGGTGGGACTACGCCGGCGTCCTGCCTTACTTCAAGAAATCGGAAGACTATTACGGCGGCGCGTCGCGCTATCACGGCGTCGGCGGGCCGCTCACGATCTCGCGCAACACTAGCCCCAATCCGCTCACCGATGCTTTTATTGAGGGCGCCGTCCGCGCCGGCCATCCGATCAATCACGACTTTTCCGGACCGGAATTGGTCGGCGTCGGCTACACGGACACGACCGTTCGCGACGGCCGCAGATGCAGCGCCGCAACCGCTTTTCTCGCGCCGGCGCACAATCGCCGCAACCTCACGGTCGAAACCGGAGCGCGCAGTCACCGGCTTCTGATTGAGAACGGGCGCTGCTGCGGCGTCGTCTACGAGCGTGACGGCAAACTCAATACCGTACGGGCAACGAGCGAGGTTGTGGTCAGCGCCGGTGCCATCGGCTCGCCGCAGCTTCTGCTCCTCTCCGGCATCGGTCCCGCCGACGATCTGAAAAAGCTTGGCATCGCCGCGCAAGCGGACTTGCCCGGTGTCGGCCAAAATCTTCACGATCACCTGCTGACTTTCGTCATCCACGAAGCCAGCCGGGAAATTCCGGCGCCGAAGAACAACATCCTTGAGGCTCACCTGTTCGCCAAGAGCGATCCGCGCCTGCTCGTCCCGGATCACCAGCCGCTGTTCATGTGCAACGCGCCGCCGCTGCCGACGCTGGAAATCCCGGCCAATTCCTACGCGGCGGCCCCCGGCATCATCCGGCCGGCCGCGCGCGGCGAGCTCAAGCTTACCGCTGCCGATCCGGCGGCGCCGCTTCACATCGATCCGCGTTATCTCAGCGAGCCGGCCGATCTCAACGCTCTCGTCCATTCGCTCGAGGTGGCGATCGAAATCATGGAGAGCGCGTCATTTGCCAAATGGCGCAAGCGCGCGGTCTGGCCGCAGGCCAAGACCCGCGCGGAGCGAATTCATTGGGTGCGGCAGACCTGCGAGACATATCACCATCAAGCCGGCACCTGCAAAATGGGCATCGATGCGATGAGCGTCGTCGATCCGCAGCTTCGCGTTTACGGGATCGAAGGTCTGCGCGTCGCCGATGCGTCGATCATGCCGACAGTCGTGAGCGGCAACACCAACGGGCCGTCGATCATGATCGGCGAAAAGGCGGCCGACCTCATTCGCCAGCGCAAAGCGCTGGCGCTGGATGCCACCTGATATTGCAACAACACGGCGATTAGCGGAGTGCACGGTGGATAAATATCAACTCATTATCGATGGGACGAAGGTCGCCACGAACGAGCATTTTGAGGTTCGCAATCCGTCGACCGGCGCCGTCGTCGGCCTAGCGCCAATGGCCACCGCGGCCGATCTCGATCGCGCAATCTCGGCGGCGCGCGCGGCGTTCGCCAATTGGTCGAAAATGCCCGACGCCGAGCGTCGCGCGCTGTGTCATGCCGCGGGAAAGAAAATCGGTGAACACGCCGAGGAACTGGCCCGGCTTCTGACCCAGGAGCAAGGCAAGCCGCTCAACGGCATGGGCTCGCGGTTCGAACTCGGAGGCGTGCAGGCCTGGACCCACCACACCGCCGACATCCCGATACCGGTCAAGGTGCTCCAAGACAACAACGAGGGACGGATCGAACTCTACCGCAAGGCGATCGGCGTCGTGGGCTCGATCACGCCGTGGAATTGGCCGTTGATAATCGCTACGTGGCACATCATTCCGGCCATCGCTGTCGGCAATACGGTGGTGAACAAGCCTTCGCCTTACACCCCATTGTCGACCTTGCGCATGGTGGAGATCATGAACGGGGTGCTGCCGCCGGGCGTGGTCAATTGCATCACCGGTCCCGACGCTTTGGGCGCGGCAATCTCAGCGCATCCCGGCATCGGCAAAGTTGCGTTCACCGGCTCGGTCCGCACCGGCAAGAAAGTGATGGCGAGCGCCTCCGAGACCTTGAAGCGGCTGACCTTGGAGCTTGGCGGCAACGATGCCGGCATCGTCTTGCCGGACGCCGATCCTAAACAGATCGCCCAGGGCCTGTTCTGGGGCGCCTTCATCAACAATGGCCAGACCTGCGCCGCGCTCAAGCGGCTTTATGTGCATGACAGCATCTTTGACGAGGTGTGCAGCGAGGTCACCGCCTTTGCCAAGACCGTTCCGGTCGGCGACGGCCTGAACGAGAACAGCATTCTCGGTCCGGTCCAGAACCGCATGCAATTCGATAAGGTCGCGCGATTGACCGAGGCCGCCAAGGACGGCGGCGGCCGCCTGTTGCTTGGTGGCGAAGCGCCGGAACAGGGGCTGTTCTTTCCCGTCACGCTCATAGCCGATCTCGACAATGGCAATCCGCTGGTCGACGAAGAACAATTCGGCCCTGTTCTGCCGATCATCCGCTACGCCGATGTCGACGAGGTGATCGCCCGCGCCAATGACAATCCGCACGGATTGGGCGGCTCTGTCTGGTCGAAAGACATACAGAAAGCCAAGGACATTGCGCTTCAGCTTCAATGCGGCACCGCGTGGATCAACAAGCACGGCCCAATCCAACCGAACGCGCCGTTCGGCGGGGTCAAAAGCTCGGGTTTCGGTGTTGAGTTCGGGGAAGAGGGCTTGTTCGAGAACACGGATGCTCAGGTCGTGTGGTCGTGATCGAGAAAAGAGGAGGGGACTGCAAAGATCGCTGAGACCGAAGGCCGGAAACGCGGCAAAGAATTCGATGCGCCGTAGGACAAGTTTTTGTGCGCGCGCAGTAAAAAGCCTAGTCGAAGCGCCTTGTATGATGGATGGCCGTGGTGTGCGAATGCGCCGATCGACGCGGGTCAAAGGCGTGGGTTTCAGCATTGAGCTTGGGAAAGAGGCTTTGTTCGAAAATCGGACATCGTGCGGACCTGAAATGCGAAGGGGATCGCCGTGCTCTTGCGGTCGTGGCGACGACTGGAAACCGCCCGAGCATGTCCTTTCAGGCCTAAGAGTTTCCCGGATTTGTAATGGCGGCAGAATCTCGAGAGTCGATCGACGCCGGAACGATGCGATTTTGCTTTCGCGCGCAGTCCCTTGATGTTATCGGGCGCGAAGCCTCAAAGGGCTCGCCTGATAACCAACAAGCCTGAGCGCTAGTAAGGGGAGGAAAAAGATGAGAGTAGCACTGATGTTTGCCGGGGCCATCGTCGGCGCCGCCGTGGCGCTCGCGACGGCGAGCGGCGCAAGCGCCGCTGAGCCAAAATGCGGTTTGAGTAACGGCAAGGCTGCGACCGGCCAGCCGATCGAAATCGGCGCCGTGGTCGGCAAGACCGGCCCGGCCGACTTCAGTGGCTCCGCGCAAGCGGCTGCCGCTTACTTCGCGTGCGTGAACGCGAACGGCGGCATCAATGGCCGCCCGATCCACTACAGCGTGGAAGACGACCAGTGGAATCCCGAGACGGCCGCGCAAGTGGCCGCGAAGCTCGTCAACGACATCAAAGTCGTCGGCATGGTCGGCAACTCGAGCTTCGTGGAATGCGCGGCGAACAGCAAGTTCTATGAGACCAACAACGTGCTGGTGATCGCTGGCGTCGGCGTTCCGCGCGATTGCTTCCATTCGCGCAACATTGCGCCGACCAACGGCGGACCGCGCATGAGCAACATCGGCGCCGCGCAGTACATGCACGACGAATTGAAGGTTAAGCGACTGGTCTGCATTGTCCCGAACATTCCGAACGTCGGTGACTGGGTGTGCGACGGCATCACGGCCTACGGTAAGAGTGTCGGCATGGAGGTGAAAACCATAATGGTCGATCCGAGTTCCATGGACGCTACATCCGTGATCCTGGAAGCCATGTCGTTTAAGCCGGATGCGATTGACATCAGCATGCCCAAAGAAGGGGGCATTCCACTGTTCGCCGCCGCTGAGCAGCAGGACCTGGGTGGCAAGGTCATTCTGACCGGACCGACCTCACTCTATGATTCAAGCGTTCCGAAGGCGATCGGTCCGTATTGGAACAAAGGCGGCCGCGTCTTTATTCAGCTCGAGCTCGAGCCGCTGGATAAGAAAGGCGGCGACATCGAGAACTGGCACGCGGTTCTGAACAAATATGGCAAGCCTTCTGACCAGCGGAACACCTTCTCGCAGGCCGGGTATCTTGCAGCTGCGGCCGGAACCGACGCGCTCTTGAAGCTCGATCCGGCGAAGATCGACCGCGCTTCGGTCGCGGAAGCATTCCGCAATATCAAGAATTTCAAGACCGACGTGTCATGCAGCCCCTGGTATTACGGTCCGGGCGACGAGCACAATGCGATTCATGCCGGCTCGGTCGCGGAAATCAAGGACGGCAACTTCGTTACGCGTAAGTCCTGTTTCCAGGCGGTCGATCCGGACCTTGCGGGCATCGCGAAGATGGAGAAGGATCTCCACTTGGCGGATTGAGGGTGCCGACGGAGCACCGTAAGTTTTAGGTGATGCCTAACCTCGGTCCTTTTGTTGTATCGGGGCTCAGCACCGGCGCGGTTTATGTCCTCGCCGGTGTTGGGCTTGTCGTGCTCTATCGAGCCTCCGGTGTTCTCAATCTCGCCCAGGGCGCGCTCGGCGCGCTTTGCGCTCTTTTGGCCTGGCAGATTGCCGATTCCGGCGGCTCCGAATGGCTGGGCTGGATTGCCGGGATCGTCGTCGCGACAGTGCTGGCGCTGTTCTACGGACGCATCATCGCGCCGCGTCTTGCCCATAGCGATCCGATCGTGCGGGCGGTCGCAACGCTGGGATTCGCACTCATTGTGCTCGGCTTCTGCGAATTCATTTGGGGCGAGTGGCCGCGCAGCTTGCGCCTCCCGACCGACACTCTCGGATTTGAGGTGATCGGGGTGCGCGTTACCGCGACGCGCGCGATCGCCTTTTGCCTGGGTGTCGCGGTGACCTTGGGCATGGTCGTCTTTCTCAATCGCAGTCGGCTTGGTCTGTCGATGCGCGCGCTTGCCAATGATCGCGAGATCAGCGGCCTGGTCGGCGTTCCGGTCTTGCGCGTCGATGCTTGGGCATGGGCGATCTCCGGCGTATTGGCCGGCGTCAGCGGCATATTTCTGGCGAACATGGTGCGCCTGCAGGCGATCCCGCTGACTTATATGGTTGTTCCTGCAATCGCTGCCGCGATCCTTGGGCGTTTGACGTCACTTCTTGCTGTGATTGTCGGCGGCCTTGCGATCGGTGTGCTCGAGGCAGTCGCCACGCCTTTCCCCGGCGTTTCGGCGGTGCGTTCTGCGGCTCCCTTCGTCTTCGCCGTTGGCGCGCTGCTCTGGTATCAGCGCGGCGGCCTCATGCTGAGCCGCATCGATCAATTTCGGTCAATCCCGGCAAGCTTCGAAGCTGTGGGAAGCCTGTGGAAGCAATTGCGGATCGGCCTTTTGCTGGCGGTCGTGGTTGCGATTGCGCTGCCGGCCGTGGCCTCCGCTTATTGGCTGAAGGCTTCCACGTCTGTGATCATCGTCGCGCTGTGCAGCCTCAGCGTCGCACTGCTCTATGCCCAGCTCGGCATGGTCTCGCTCTGTCAGTATGCGCTGTTTGGTGTCGGCGGTTGGGTTGCGTTGCGCCTCTTCCACGCGTTTCACCTTCCGTTCGAGCTCGACATCCTGGCGGCCGGCCTTGCCGCCTCGATCTGCGGGGTAATTTTCGGCTTGCCGGCGCTGCGTATGCGTGGGCTCTATTTCGCGCTTATCACCTTGATGATCGCGGGCGCGTTCCAGATCATCATCAATGCGACGAGCTTCCCCGACGGCGGCCCGGGCCTAAGCGGCAAGGTCTATGCCGGCGTGCGGCAATTCATGCCGCATCCGCCGCTGGCGCCAAGTGATGCGGCTTACTTCCGCTACGTCGTCGCTGTGGTCGCGATCGGCTTTGTGCTGACCATGCTGATCGAGCGCACACGCGTCGGACGTGCCTGGGCGCTGATCCGGCGCAGCGAGCCTGTCGCCGTTGCGATGGGCGTCAACATCGTCGCCTACAAAGTCATTGCGTTTGCGATCGCGGGCTTCCTTGCCGGCGTATCGGGTGCCTTGATGGCCGGCAGCATCGGACAGCTCGACGGCCGCGCGTTTCCGGCAAGTGAATCGATCATGTTGTTCGCGCTCACGGTGATTGGCGGTGCCTTCCATTGGTCTGGACCGATCTTCGCCGGGCTGCTGTTGCGCGCGGTGCCCGGCCTGCTCACCGATTGGCACATCGACGGCAACCTGGCGATCATGGTGTTCGGCGCCGGCCTGCTTCATGCGCTGATCACGGCGCCGCAGGGCATATCCGGCCAGGTCGTCGGGCTTGGCCGATTGCTGAGCAGCAAGCTCTCTGCCGTCATGCCGCGCGCCATGGAGCGGAAGCTGTGATCGAGATCCGCAACCTGACGGTCGCATTCGGTGGCGTGCGCGGCCTGAACGATCTGTCCGCCGATATCGGCGCCAAGATCACCGGTCTGGTCGGACCGAACGGCGCCGGCAAAACGACGCTGCTGAACGCCATGAGCGGTTTCGTCAAATGCGCGGCCGGCACGGTGATTGTAGACGGCGTCGATCTTTTGCGTATCGCCATGAACCGGCGCGCCGCATTCGGCTTGCGCCGCACCTTTCAGACCGAGCAGGTGGTCGAAAATCTGACGGTTTGGAACAACGTCGCCGCCGCGCTCGACAATCTGCCGACCGGCGGCCGCGTCCGGCGCGATCTCATCGCAGAAGCATTGGACTATGTCGGGCTGAACCGCCAGGCGGAGCGCATCGGCGCGGTGCTCAACGCCAGCGAACGGCGGCTTGTCGAGATCGCGCGCTGCATCGTCGCTAAGCCGCGGCTCGTCATGATGGATGAGCCGGGCGCCGGTTTGAGCCAAGGCGAATCCGGCCACTTGCGCGACGTGATTGTCGGTATTCCGGAATTCTGCGGCGCCCAGGTCTTGCTGGTCGATCACGATGTGGACCTGATCTCGGCAACTTGCCAGGAAACTTTGGTCCTCGACTTCGGCAGCAAGATCGCTTTTGGCGTCACCGCCGAAGTCCTCAAGGACCCGAAAGTCCGCGCTGCCTATCTCGGCACGATCGAGGACGTCGCGTCATGAGCAGCGGTCTGTCGGCAGTCGGCGTATCGGTTGAGCGCGGCGGCAAGCCGATCATTCATAGCGTGGATATCGAAATCGCGCCCGGCAAGATCACGGCGCTGCTCGGCGCCAACGGCGCCGGCAAAAGCTCGTTGGTCTTGTCCATGGCCGGCGCGCTGCCGCTCACCGGTGGCAAGATCGTGCTCGACGGCAAACCCATCAACGGGCTCCGTCCGGAGAACGTCCGTCGCCTCGGCGTCGTTGCCGTGCCCGAGGGCCATCGCGTTCTCACCGATCTCACGGTCGAAGAGAATCTGCGCGTCGCCGGCACTGCGCTGAACAGCCGCGAGCTGGATCAGGCGGTCGAGCGCGCTCTCGAAACCTTTCCGGAGCTGAAGCCGCGGCTTGGTACGCGCGCCGGCGCACTGTCTGGCGGACAGCAACAAATGCTGGTTCTCGGGCAGGCGATCGTCAGCCAGCCGCGCTACATACTGGCCGACGAGCTGTCCTTTGGTCTTGCTCCGGTGATCGTGGCGCGGCTGGTGCCGGTGCTTGAAGCGTTCGCGGCCAAGGGCATCGGTGTGCTCTTGATCGAGCAGTTCACGCACATAGCGCTGCGCATTGCGCATCATGCCTACGTGATGGAGCGCGGCCGCATTTGCTTTTCCGGCGCGCCCGAAGCGCTCCTGAAAAATCCCGACATTTTGCACAGCGCCTATCTCGCTGGATGAAGGTGTGGCCATGAGCGGACGCTTTGCTGGACGCGGCATTCTCGTGACGGGCGCGGGCTCGGGCATCGGCCGGGCCGCGGCGCAACTGTTTGCCGACGAGGGCGGCCGAGTCGTGGTCGTCGATCAGGACGAGAACGAGGCGCAGGCGACCGTAACGTCCATTCGCCAGGCTGGTGGCGAGGCGCTGGCGATCGGCGCCGACGTTAGTCGCGAAGCCGATTGCCGCGGCATGGTCGAGCGCGCGCTCGCGGCTTATGGGCGGCTCCATGTGGCGTTCAACAATGCCGGCATCGGCGCCAGCGGATTTGCGGTCGCCGACGAAGAAGAGGTGACCTGGAGCCGTCTCATCGACGTCAATCTCAAGGGCATCTTCCTCGGCATGAAGTATGAGATTCCGGCGATGGTCGGCGCGGGTGGCGGCGCCATCGTCAACACCGCTTCGGTGGCCGGCTTGGTCGGCGAGCGCGGTATCGGCGCTTATTCGGCCAGCAAGCACGGCGTGGTGGGCCTCACGCGCACGGCCGCGCTCGACTATATCGGCCAGGGCGTTCGCATCAACGCCGTCTGTCCGGGTGCCACCCGTACGCGAATTCTGGCGAGCTGGTTTCAGGACCCCAAAGTGGAGTCCTTTATCCTGTCGCGCCATCCGATCGGACGGATTGCTGAGCCGGAAGAGATCGCACGTGCCGTGCTGTTTCTTGCGTCCGACGATGCGTCCTTCATCGTCGGCCAAGCGCTCGCAGTCGATGGCGGCCTGACCGCGCAATAGCGCGGCCTCATCGGCTTTAGTTATAAGGTCCGTAGTCTGAGCGCGCGGCCTATCTGCTCCGCGGCGAAGTGGACTGGCCAAGCCCGAGACACGCGACGTCGAGAGGCGCGTCGAGCGACATTTGCGTCATTTCATAAGCCCGGCGGAAGTCGTCCATGTGTTTGTACATCCACTCGCGCGCGCCGATATGATCGCGTGAGCGCAGACAATTAAAGATATAGCGATGCGCATCCAGCACGCGGCGGTAGGTCTTCAGCCGCGGCAAGATGATCTGGCCCGCCGGTATGAACAGGGACGTTACCGGCTCGTGGGCGAGTGCGAGCACGCGGTTGCCGGCCGTCTTGGCAAGAATTTCATGGAAGGCGCGGTCGATCTCGACGAATTTAGGCACGTCCGCCGGCTCGCCGCTCTCAATTTCCGCCACCGCCGCTTCCATTCTTTCGAGATTGGCCGACAGTTCGGCGAGACCGGTGTCATCGATATTACGGGCGGCGCGCTCGGCAATGGATGGCTCCAGCACCATCGAAGCGTCCCACAATTCGCGGAACGTCACCGAGTGAAGAATAAGAGCGCGGCTCGCCGAGGAGGCGAGCTCGAGATAGTGGGGCGCTGAAATGCGCGGGCGCTTGCCGCCGTTGCGCTCGACGAGGCCGCTCTTTTCCAAGAGCCGAATGCCTTCCCGCACGGTCGAGCGGTTGACGCCGAGTTGCTCCGCAAGCTGCAACTCGGCCGGCAGGGGGTCTCCGACCCGCAGCCGGCCCTCCAAGATCTCGCGTTCGATCACCTCGTAGACCAGGCGATAGGTCGGAGCCCGCTCGATCCGGCTCAATCCGGGCCCTTCAGCCGCCGCGCCGCGTGATACGTCCATTCGTGACATGACTCATGCTCTATTGACGGTTCAGCCGGAGATGTTACCCTAAACCGAATTGTCCGACAAACGGACAGTTGGCCAAAAGGTGGGACGAAGCGTCTGGCGGATGTCGACCGATTCGAACATTTCCTGGCAGGAAACCCCGTCTTGCGTTCGGCTGACGCTTGCCAGAGCCGAAAAGCTCAATCCACTGGATTGGGTCACGGTGCGCGAGTTGAAGGATGCCGTCGCCAAAATCGAAGGCATGCCCGGCGTGGTCGCCGTGGTCATCACCGGGCACGGGCGCAGTTTCTCCGCTGGCGGCGATCTCGAGGGCTATCTCCGGCTCTATCGGCGGCCGGATGAATTTTCCGCTTTCCTCGACGACTTTTTCCAGATGCTCAATGCCATCGAGGCGTCTTCCAAGATTTACGTCGCGGCCATCAACGGGGTGTGTGTCGCTGGCGGCCTAGAGCTTCTCTTGGCCTGCGACCTCGTTATCGCCGCGGCCTCGGCACGGATCGGCGATGGGCATTTGAACTTTGGTCAGCTGCCCGGTGCCGGCGGGTCGCAGCGGTTGCCGCGCGCCATCGGTCTTCTCCGCGCCAAGCATTTGATCTTGACCGGCAACCTTCTGAGCGCCGAAGAGGCAGAGCGCATTGGACTGGTCGGCCAAGTAGTCCCGGATGACGCGCTTGACCAGGCTGTCGATGCGCTTGTCGCCGGGCTCGCGGAGAAAAGCCGGGTTGGGCTGCGCGGCGCCAAGCATCTGACCAATCTCACCCTAACGACCGATCTCGCGACCGGACTGAAACGCGAAATCGAGTTCGTTCATCGCTATGCCACGACCGAGCCGGACGCAACCGAAGGGCTCGTCGCATTCAAAGAAAAGCGCAACCCCGTGTTTTCGCGCTGATCGAAAGGCTTTCATATGTATTCGTTGCGGGATAAATACGCGATCTCGGGTATCGGTTGGACCGAATATTCGAAAAAGTCGGGCCGAACCGTGCGCAGCCTCGCATCGGAAGCGTGCTTGAAAGCCATCGAAGATGCGGGCCTGAAAGTCTCCGACGTCGACGGCTTTGTCAGCTTCAATTTCAACGACTCCGTTCCGGCCATCTCGGTCGCCACCGAAATCGGCGTGCCGGCGGCGCGCTATGCCAACGACTTTCTCAGCGGCGGCAATGCTGCCAACATGATCGTGCTGACCGCCGCCGCGGTGATCGAGGCAGGCTTGGCGGAGACTGTTCTTTGCTACCGCGCGATGAACGGACGCTCAGGCTTTCGGCTTGGTGGCGGACGCGATCTATCGGCCTACGGCATCACCCAGTTCACCGCGCCGTTCGGCTGGATCACTTATCCGCAAGCGATGGCCATGTGGTGCCGGCGTCACATGATCGAATACGGCACCACGTCCGAACAGCTCGGCGAGATCGCCGTGACCTTCCGCTCGAACGCGGTCACCAATACGCGCGCTATGCAGCGCGAGCCGATCAGCAAAGACGACTATGCGAGCTCGCGTATGATCGTCGAGCCGTTCCGCATGCTCGATATCTGCCTGGAAACCGACGGCGCCTGCGCCGTGCTGGTCACCTCGGCCGGGCGCGCGCGCGATCTCAAGCGGAAGCCGGTTTACATTTCAGGCGGCGCCTATGGCGGGGGTCCGGATCAAGGCGAGGACCTGTTCGATGCCATCCGCTGGCCGGACCATTCGCATAACTACGCCAAATACATCGCCGACGATCTCTGGCGCAGCGCCGGGATGGGGCCGCAAGACATCGATATCGCCGAGATCTACGATTGCTTCACCTACAGCGTCATCATGCAGCTTGAAGGCTTGAGGTTCTGCAAGGAAGGCGAGGGCGGCCCCTTTGTGCAAGGTGGACGCATCGCCCGCGACGGCGCGCTGCCGCTCAATACCCATGGCGGCCTCTTGTCTGAAGGCTACATTCATGGGCTCAATCACGTGGTGGAGGCGGTGCAGCAGCTTCGCGGTGAAGCAGGACTGCGGCAAATACCGGATGTGGAGACTTGCCTGACGACGGCGGGTGCGATGACTTGCGGCAGCGCCATGGTGCTCAGGAATTAGTAGTGTTCAGGAACGAGTGAATATGTCCTACGCCAAGCCGCTTCCGGTCCTCGACTCTGAAACGCAGCCGTTCTGGGAAGGCTGCCGCCAAGGCAAGCTGCGATTGCAACGCTGCACGCAGTGCGGTCACGTCCGCTTCCCACCCACCCGTTTCTGCTCCAAATGCCGATCGGCCGAGCACGAATGGATCGATAGCTCCGGGCGAGGCCAGGTGTTCAGCTGGATCGTCGTTCGCCACCCGGTCCCTCGCGACGTTTACGCGCAGGAGGTTCCTTACGTGGTGGCCCTCATCACGCTCGACGAGGGCGTTCGCATTCCGAGCAATATTGTCGGCATCGCCCCCGAGAAGGTGACGGCCAACATGCCTGTCCGCGTAACCTTCCGGCAGGCGACTCCCGAAATTACGCTTCCGTTGTTTGAACCAGAGCCATCGGAACGGAAATGAGCGCGCGCGCGCAAAATACGATCGAGGGCGGTGCGGAGGATGTGCCCTTCATCGACTCCGCGCGTTTGGCTCGACTGGCAGCCGCATCGCGCGCCGAGCTGGAGGCGTTGCAGCTCCATAAGGTGCGCCGGCAGCTCGCGCGGTTGCACGCATCGAGCGGCTACTATCGGCGGCGGATGGATGCCGCCGGAATTGCACCTGATGCGCTCGCTTCGCTTGACGGATTTCGTGCCCGCTTTCCGCTCTCGAACAAGGCGGATTTTCTGGCCGATCAGACCGAGCACCCGCCCTTCGGCGAGCGACTCGGCATCCCGCGTGAAGAGGTGGCGCTAGTCAACATGACCGGCGGGACGTCGGGGCAGGGGCAGGAAATCTACGGCCGGTCTCAGCGCGACATTCACATGCAGGGCTATCTGCATGCGTTGCCCTGGTTCTTGGCTGGGCTAAGACCGGGCGACATTGCCATCAATTGCGTTCCCGCCGGCGGTCTTACTACCGGTGGATGGGGTCCGGGCGAAGGTCTGCGTATCGCCGGCGCGACCGCGTTTCATGTCGGCGGCACGTTGTCGACCGATGCAAAAATCGATCTGATGCTGCGCGTCGGCGAGGTGAATTTCATTTACGCCTCGACCAATTATCTCCACACGCTGACTGAAGCGATCTGCCGCCGCGGCCTGGAGCCCAAGCGCGCGTTTCCAACGCTGCGTACTTTATTCATTGCCGCCGAAGGGTATCCACTCGAATGGGCAGAGCGGATCGAGACGCTTTGGGGCTGCCGCTTGCAGGAAGGTTACGGCAGTACGCAATGCGCTGGCTTCGGGGGTTCGACGTGCGCGGACGGCGCGATCACGCCGCGCGGCGAGCGCGGCTTGATGCATCTGTTCGAGTGGGAGACGTTGTTCGAGGTCATCGATCCCGCGACGCTCGATCCGGTCCGCAGCGGTGAGACCGGCGAGCTTGTCGTCACCAATCTGTCGATCGAGGGATCGCCGGTAATCCGTTTTCGCACTGGCGATTCCGCACGTTTCATCTCGCATCAGGACACCGGCTCCGGCCGCGCCTGGAATGCGATCGAGTGCGGCACTATCGGCCGCTTCGACGACATGCTGAAGATCCGCGGCAACAATGTATGGCCGTCGGCGATCGATGCCGCGGTGTTCTCGTTCGGCGAAGTCGGCGAATATGCTGGCCGGGTCTATACCAGCGCCGGCGGCAAGACCGAAATCGAGGTTCGGATCGCCTTCGTCGAGCAAGCAGCACAGATAGATCAAGCCGCGCGCGACAAACTCATCGAGGCCATCCGCAGAACCATCAAGGAACGAACCAATGTGTGGATGACGCTGGTCGCATGCGACCGCAGCGAACTGCCGGAATTCAGTTACAAGGCCCGCCGCTGGAAGGACGAACGACAACAGGGCTATCGTCTATAGGGAGAGACGACGCGTGAGAAGGACACAGGATGCTGCGGACGTCGCCGTCCGCGATCATCTCATTTTGTCGAGGATGCTCGCGGACGCAGAAAGTCTTTGCGGTACGCGGGATGCGTTGCTGGCGGGCCAATACCGTTTTCTGCGCGGTCGCATCGCGGCGTTGGTCGAATTGACCATGCCGATCGATCTGGAAGAGCGCAACGGATGAGCCGGCTTGCTGGCAAGGTGGCGCTCGTCACCGGCGGCGCTTCCGGCTTAGGCCGCGCCGTGGCGCAACGCTTCGCCGCGGAAGGCGCGAGAGTCGTGGTCGCCGACATCGACGCAGCGCGCGCGGAGGCCGTTGCCAAGGACATCGGCGGCAATGCGGCGGCCATCGCCTGCGATCACACGTCGAGCGAACAGAACAAGCGCGCGGTCGCGTTCGCGCTGGAGCAATTCGGCGCACTCGACATCGTTCATAACAACGCGGGTGGTCCGTTCACCGGAGCGTTCGAGGACGCCGATGACGCGACGATGGAGCGGGTGCTGCGCACCAATCTTTTTGGTGTGATGCAGATGACCCGCGCGGCGCTGCCGCACCTGCGGGCCAGCGCCAAGACAAATCCCGCCGGTTCATCTCTCCTCTTCACATCGTCGCTGCAGGGCCTCAAGGCAAAGCCGAATTTCAGTCTTTATACCGTCGCAAAGCACGGCATTGTCGGCCTGGTGCGCAGCCTCGCGCTCGAACTCGCCCCCCACAATGTGCGCGCCAATGCCATATGTCCGACGGTGGTTGCGACTCCGATGCTCGAAGCCTTCCTGCCCGGCATGGCGGCGCAGCCTGAGGAAGCGATGAAGAGGTTTCGCGCCACTATTCCGCTCGGCCGCATGCCCGAGCCGGAAGACGTGGCGAGCGCCGCGCTTTTTTTGGTGTCCGACGAGGCACGCATGATCACCGGCGTCGCGCTGCCGGTTGACGGTGGCCAGATGGCGATGTGATGCGATGACGCTGCCGCCGCCGTTCAGCCTCGAAGGGAATGTCGCTGTCGTCACCGGCGCCGGAGGCGGTATCGGCAAGGCGGCGGCGGTCGCGCTGGCGGAGGCCGGCGCCGATCTCGCGCTTGTTGGCCGCAACGTCGGCAAGCTCGATGCGACGGCGCATGCCGTACAAGAAGCCGGGCGACGCGCGCTGGTGGTCGAGGCCGATGTCACCGACGAGCACGCGGTTAAGAACGCCTGTGGCCGTGTGCTCGCGGAATTCGGCCGCGCCGATATTCTGTTCAACAACGCGGGAATCACGTCTCCGACGCTGCTCGCCGACATGCCGCTCGACGAATGGCGCCGCATCACGGACGTGAACATGACCGGCGCGTTTCTTTGTTCGCGCGCTTTCGCCGAGCCGATGACCGAACAGCGGCACGGCCGCATCATCAATATGGGCTCGATCCTATCCGGCCGCGGCATGGCGACCCGAACGGCCTATTGTGCAAGCAAAGCGGGTTTGGCGAATTTCGGTGCCGCCCTTGCGTTCGAGCTCGGTCCCTCCGGCATTACCGTGAACACGATCGGCGCGACCGTCATCGTCACTGACCTCAACAGGGAGCTCGTCCGCACCCAGCCGCAGCTTTATCAGCGGGTGCGCGACCGGTCCGCCATCGGCAGGCTCGGCGAGGTCGAGGACGTGGTTGGCGTTCTGGTCTTTCTCGCGTCTCCCGCGGCGCGTTTTATCACCGGCCAGACGATCTATGTCGACGGCGGTTACACCGCAGGGTGAGAGGGGGCGCATGCTCATCCAGGTCTTGAACGGTGTCGTCTATGGCGCGCTCCTTTATCTGCTCGCCGTCGGGTTGGTGCTCATTTTCGGCCTGCGCGAAGTCGTGAATTTCGCCCACGGCGCGCTCTTCATGGTCGGCGCCTATATCGGCTTCTCGGTCGCTGCGGCGGGATATTGGTGGGGCGGCCTGCTGGTGTCGGTCGTGGCCATGGGTGCAATCGGCGGCATGCTGGACGCGGCCATCTTTCGCACGCTGCGCAAACAAGACCCGATGGTGACCGTGCTGGTGACGTTCGGGTTGTTGCTGATTCTAGAGACCGTCGTCACCGCGATCTGGGGCAAGGCCTATTTGCGCTATCCCATGCCGGCCATTTTGTCCGGCACCGTAACGATCGCCGGGTCGCCGTTTCCGGTCTATCGCCTGTTTGTCATTGCCGTCAGCATCGTGGTGGCGATTTCGCTGTCCGCTTGGCTGCGCTTCACCCGTGTCGGTCTCTACATCCGCGCGGCGAGCACCGATGCGCGCGTTGCCGCCATACAGGGGATTAATGTCGATCGGCTGAGCCTGATCGTCGTTGGGCTCGGCACGGCGCTCGCCGGGCTGTCAGGCGTGGTCGCCGGACCACTCCTCACGCTTTCGCCGACCATGGGGAGTTATATCCTCATCGACTCTTTCATTGTGGTGGTGATCGGCGGCTTAGGCAGCTTCGCCGGCGCGTTCGTTGCCGCGCTTCTGATCGGGCAGATCCACAATTTCGGCGCCATCTACTTGCCGTGGGCCGCGACCATTCTACCGTTCCTTCTGATGGTGGCGATCCTGATCTGGCGGCCGACCGGCCTTGCGGGCTCGCGTGCATGAGCACCATCGCGCAAGGCAGTATCATCCTGCGCCCGCACAAGATCGGCGCCACAGTGGCAATTCTGCTCGTTGGCGCTGCGGCGCTTGCAGCTGGCTTCGCCCTGCCGCTGATCTTGCAGTCGAAGATCGCAATGTCCTTGTTTGCGCAAGCGTTGTTCGATGCGTTGTTGGCGACCAGCGTCGGATTTCTCTTTCTTCAAAACGGCCGCATAAGCTTCGGCCAGGCCGCCTTTTCCGGCTTGGGTGGCTACGCCTTCGGCATTCTTGTCGCGCGCGGGCTCGTCGGATCGGAAGTCGCGCTGCTGATCGCGCTGTTGCTGCCGACGCTCGTAGCCTTTCTCCTGGGGCTTGTGATTGCGCGAGTGAGCGGAGTAGCGCATGCGATGCTCACGCTCGCGGTCGGACAGGCCTTCTACGAGGTGGCATTCCGCTGGCGCGAGCTCGCCAAAGGCGACGACGGCATGTCGTTCGATCTGCCGGCGCGGATTTTCGGCCTTTCGTCGCGCGGACTGCAAGATCCGGCGTTCATGGTCGCGCTGGCGTGGTCCATTCTGGTCGTCGTTCTGGTGGCGCTCGCTTTGTTCGCGCGCAGCCGCATCGGCATGGTGACGGCGGCAATCCGCGACAATGAGGAGCGCGCCCGCTTTCTCGGCTATTCGACGACGCTACCGCGCGCGCTCGTCTATGCGCTCGCCGCCTTCATCGCCGCGATCGCCGGCATCCTGCAGGCGAGTTACGACGGCTACATCGCGCCGCAGGTGTTCCATTGGACCGTCTCGGGATACGCGCTCATCATGGCGATCCTCGGCGGCGCGAAATTCATTGTAGGGCCCGCGGTTGGCGCCGTCGCCCTGTTCTACGTCAAGGAGCTGGCCGGACAGGTCGCGGAGTATTGGCCGGCGATCGTCGGCGGCGCGCTCGTCCTCGTCACCCTGACGATGCCGCAAGGCATCATCGGCGTGCTTCGCCTTCTCTGGCTGCGACGAGTGCGGCAATGACCCCAGTCGCGCTCGAAGGGGTTGGGTTGACGCGGCAATTTGGCGGCTTCGTCGCGCTCGATGGCGTAAACATTGCGCTCAAGCGCGGCGAGATCCGCGGACTGATCGGGCCGAATGGCGCTGGCAAGTCGACACTGATCGACGTCCTCTCCGGCCGCGCGAAAAATCGCCGCGGCCGCGTGATGCTCAACGGGGAGGATGTGAGCGAACTTTCGCCGCAGCAGCGGCGCAAGCGCGGCATGGCCCGTTCTTTTCAGCGCACCAACATCTTTCCCGAGCTGACGGTCGGGCAGCAATTGCGGGTCGCCTCATGGGCGGTGGCGGATCCCGACATCGCGGAGGTCATGAACGAGCTGAATCTGGCCGCTCTGGCCGACCGGTCGGCAGGCGATATCAGCTATGGCGATCAGCGCCGCCTCGATCTTGCGCTGGCTTTGGTTGGCCGGCCGCAAGTCTTGCTGCTCGACGAACCGGCCGCGGGATTGACGGTGGAAGAGTCGCTCGCTCTCGCCCGCACGCTGCGCGACCTCGTCAACCGCTGGAACGTCACGGTGTTGCTGGTCGAACACGACATGCAGGTGGTGTTCGCCATCTGCGACCGGCTCACCGTACTGCATCTCGGTCGCTTCCTCAGCGAAGGCAGCTGCGCGGAAATCAGGGCCGATCCGACGGTGGTCGCCGCCTATCTGGGGACGCAGGCATAATGTCGCTTCTGGCATTTCACGACGTGCATGCGCTCTACGGCCACGCCCGCATTCTCAACGGCGTGACGTTCGCCGTGAATGCCGGTGAGCGTGTGGCGCTCGTTGGACGCAACGGCGTCGGCAAGACGACGGTCGTCAACACGCTGTGCGGCGTTGCCCGGATCGCGCACGGTCATATCGACGTGCGCGGCCAAACATTGGCGCGGTGGCGCGGCTATACGGCGGCGCAGAATGGAATAGCGATCGTGCTGCAAGGACGCGGCATCATCCCGCACCTCACCGTGGAGGAGAATCTGCTCCTGGGCACGGCGACAAGGCGCGAAGGACCTTGGTCGCTGGCGCGCATCCACGAGCTATTCCCGATCCTGCGCGAGCGGCGCTCCAATCCCGGTCTGGCGTTGTCCGGCGGGCAGCAACAAATGCTCGCAATCGGCCGCGCGCTGATCGCCAATCCGGATCTTCTCATTCTTGATGAACCGAGCGAGGGGCTGGCGCCCGTCATTGTTGATGAACTGGCGGCGCTTTTAACCAGGCTCGCCGGCGACGGCATCGGCATCCTGCTGATCGAGCAGAATGTCAGCCTTATCCATCGTGTCGCCGAACGCTACTACGTCCTGTCAAAGGGAGCAGTTGCCGAAAGCGGCTCGCTTTGCAATGTCGGACCGGATGAGCTGCAACGCCACATCGCCATCTGAGTAAGCGAGAGATCCACAAAGAACCATCACATACGCCCGCGCGCTTCGGGAAAAGGAAGAGGAGGAACGAGATGCCCAGATCGAATCATTTGCTTGGTGCCGCGCTGCTGGTCGCGATGTTCGCCAGTCCGGCATACGCGGCTGAGCCGCTACGGATCGGTGTTCCGACCGATCTCTCCGGCACTTACGCTACGCTCGGCGACGAAGTGATGCGCGCGGTTCGTTTTGCCGTGGACGAGGCTAATGCCGATGGCGGCGTTGCTGGTCACATGGTCGAATACAAATCCTATGACACCGAAGCCAAGCCCGAGCTGGCGCGGCGCCAGGCGGAGAAGCTAGTTTCGGAAGGTTATCCCATTCTTACCGGCCTGATCGCTTCAGGCGAGGGGCTGGCGATCGCCCCGTTGATGGACCGGTGGGGCTCGATCTATGTCTCGACCATCAACAAGGCGGATGAACTGACCGGTACGAATTGCGTGGCGCGCGTGTTCCGCGTCAACACCCAGTCGGCCATGGATGCCGCCACCGTCAAGCCGTGGCTCGCGGGCCGCAAGGAGAAGAAGTGGGCGATCGTCGCCATCGACATCGCCTGGGGCCGCGGCTCAGGTCGTTTGTTTGGCGAGGCGGCGAAGTCGCTGGGCAAGGAGATCGTTGCCGAACTCTACACGCCGGCCAACACCAATGACTTCGCGCCTTATATCGAGCAGGTGAAGAATAGCGGCGCCGAGGGCGTGTGGGTCGTCCTTGCCGGACGCGATGCCATCAACTTCGCTCAGCAAGCCAAGCAATTCGGGTTGACCGACAAGGTTACCGTTGCCGGCGTGAGTTTCACGACCGACGGCACGGTGAAGACGCTTGGCGATGCGGCGAAGGGCATTTACGGCATCATCAATTACAGCGCCACGCTCGATACGCCTGCGAATAACGCGTTCGTCAAAGCGTGGACCGCGAAATACAACGCGCCGCCGCGCAATTTCGAAGGCGAGACCTATATCGGCATGCAGGTCATTTTCCAAGCCGTGAAAGCTGCGAACAGTGTGAAGCCTGACGATGTCGCCAAGGCGCTGGCCGGCCACGAATTCGAGACCATCTTGGGCAAGGTGACGCTCCGGGCCGAGGACCATCAGTTATTGAAGCCGAACTATTTCGGCGTGGTCGAGGATGTCGGCGGCACACTGCGTCCGGTGATCAAGACCACGGTCAGCGCAGCCGATGTCGCGCCGCCGGTCACCTGCAAGCTGACCAACTGATAAATCGACCAAGGCGGCCGGGATTATCCCGGCCGCCGGTCAATAGCGATCAATTCCGCTGCGCGGCCTTCCAGCCAAGCTCGGCGAGCGGCGTGGCGAGAAGACCGACCTCGCGCGCATTCGGCGCGCTGGCGTTTCCCGCAAGGGCGCGCGCGTACACGCCTTGCGCGATCGAGGCGAAGCGAAAAAACGCAAATGCGAGATAGAAGGGATAATGCTCGATCCGTCCGCGCTGAGCGGCTTTCTCATAGCCGGCGAGGTATTCGGCTTCCGTGGGAATGCCAAGCGCTGCGAGATCGCCGCCGGCAAGTCCGCCGAGACTAGGCGTCGCCGGATCGAGGTGCCAGATCATGCAATTATAGGCCACGTCCGCGAACGGATGCCCAAGCGTCGCCAGCTCCCAGTCGAGCACGCCGATCACGCGCGGCTCGGTCGGATGGTACATGAGATTTTCCAGACGGAAGTCGCCGTGCGCAATCGTCGTCGTGTCATCGGCCGGCATGTGGGCCGGAAGCCAGCCGACCAGTTCGTCCATCGCCGGGATGGCATGAGTCTTCGCCGCTTCGTACTGCCGCGTCCACAACGAAACCTGCCGGCTGAGATAGCCTACAGGCTTGCCGAAGTTCTCCAGACCGACCGCGCGCCAGTCGACCATGTGCAGCCGCGCCATCACTTCGCTCATCGCTGTATAAACATCGCGGCGCTCGTTCGGGGCAAGGCCGGCCAGAGACGGGTCGCGGAATATGCGGCCTTCGGCGAAATCCATCAGGTAGAACGGGGTGCCGATCACGGAGGCATCTTCGCAGAGGAGATGTGTCCGGATCATCGGCACACCGCTTTCGCGCAAAGCGTGCATGACGCGGTACTCGCGTTCGATCATGTGCGCGGAGGGCAGCAATTGGCCCGGTGGCTTTTTGCGCAGCACGAACCGGCGGTCGCCGGCCTCCACCAGAAAAGTGGGATTGGACTGCCCCCCGCGGAATTGACGCGCCGTCAGTGTGCCCGTTACCCCCTCCAAGCGGCTCGCCAGATAGTAGGCGAGGCGGTCAACATCGAACTCATGTCCGGGGCGGATGGCGGTGACGTCGGCAGAGGTCATTTCGGGCTTCCGATGGGGTGCCGGGAGCCTAGGGTCCGAGCGGCCTATGTCAAGAGTTGTTGGACAGTTGAACTGTCGGACAATGTGTGGGAGCATCTCACTACGGGATGGGCCGCATCGAGACCAGGTAGGCCGCAATATCGTATGAGATTTGCCGGGGTGAGCAGCATGGCGACGCAAACAGAGGCGAGCGACTATCTCCGCGCGGCCTTTGAGGCAGCATCGGTCGTGCGCGGAATTGGCGCTTCGACTCCTCGCCGCAACATTGCGGCCGTGAGCGTCGTTGGCGCCGGCACCAAGGGGAGCGGCATCGCGATGGTGTTCGCCAATGCCGGGCTGCCAGTCACGCTGATTGAGAAGGATGCGGGCGGTCTCGCGCGCGGGCTTTCCCGTATCGATGAAGTCTATGAGCGCGCCCGCACAAAGGGCACGCTGCCGGAGCCGGAGCTGACGGCGCGCCGGGCGCGCATCACGGGATGCACTGACCTCGCCAAACTGCGCGACGCTGATCTGATTGTCGAAGCCGTGTTCGAAGACATCGCGGTCAAGAGCGATGTCTTCGCGCAGCTCGACAAGATCGCCAAGCCCGGCGCCATCCTCGCCAGCAACACCTCGGCGCTCGATATCGATGCGATCGCGGCAGTGACGTCGCGGCCGCAGGATGTCATCGGGCTGCATTTCTTCAGTCCGGCGCACGTCATGCGGCTTCTTGAAATCGTCCGCGGCGCCAAGACCGAACCCTCGGTGCTTGCAACCGCGGTGACGCTCGCGCGCGCGATCGGCAAGGTCGGCGTTGTCGTTGGCGTCTGCGATGGCTTCTGTGCCAATCGCATGCTCTATCCCTATCTGCGGCAGGCCGATTGCCTGATGGAGGAGGGCGCGCTGCCGCAAGACATCGATCGCGCGCTGACCACATTCGGTTTCGCCATGGGACCTTGTGCCATGCTCGACATGGCGGGACAGGATGTTGCGCACTTCGTGCGCCAGCGCCAGCTCAAGACCTGGCCGGCGAACATGCGCTATTCCAGGCTTGCCGATCTTCTCTGCGAGCGCAGACGCTTCGGCAGCAAATCAGGCGCTGGCTGGTACCAATATCCGTCCGGTCCGCGTTCCACACAGCCTGACCCGGACGTCGAAGCCATGATCGTGGAAGAGTCTCGCCGCCTCGGCATTACGCGGCGTCCGATTTCAGATGAAGAGATCCTCACGCGCTGCCTCTATCAGCTCGTCAACGAGGGCGCGCGCTTGCTGGCTGAGCGCATCGTGGAACGGCCGAGCGACATTGATCTCTGCTACGTTCACGGCATGGGTTTTCCGGCCGTAAAGGCTGGGCCGATGCGATGGGCCGACAGTGTCGGCCTCGATCGCATCTATGAGGCGATCGTCGCGCTCCACAAGCAGCACGACGACAACTGGGCGCCGGCGGCGCTGCTCGGCGAACTGGCGCGCTCCGGCCGCCGTTTCGCCGATCTCAATGCCGCGGCGGCAATGGCGTAAGCATGGATACGCTGCGAAAGCTGTTTGACCTCTCGGGCCGCGTGGCGCTGATCACCGGCGGTTCACGCGGGCTCGGTCTTCAGATCGCCGAAGCGCTTGGGGAATTCGGAGCGACATTAGTACTGACCGCGCGCAAGCAGGATGAACTCGACGCTGCCGTTGAACACCTCAGCGCGCAGGGCATCGCGGCCGCAGCGATGGCAATCGATCTCTCCAAGCCAGACGCGCCGGCGTCCACCGTCGAGGCGACCATGGCGCGCCACGGACGGCTCGACATTCTGGTGAACAATGCCGGCACGACGTGGGGTGCGCCGGCCGAGGATCATCCGCGCGAGGCTTGGGACAAGGTCGTCGCGCTCAACCTCACGGCGCCCTTTCTACTGTCGCAGGCGGCTGCCAAGCACGCGATGATCCCCGCGGGCAAGGGCCGCATTGTCAATCTCGCTTCGGTCGAGGGCCTCAAGGGGCACCCGCCGCAGATGCCGGGGACGGTCGGCTACAACGCCACCAAAGGCGGTATCGTGAATATGACGCGGGCGCTTGCGGCCGAATGGGGACACTACGGCATTACCGTCAATGCGCTTGCGCCCGGATATTTCCCATCGAAGATGACGCAAGTCGTGCTTGGCACGTTCGAAGTGGATCTCGTCGCGAACACGCCACGCGGTCAACTCGGCGGTCCGCACGATCTCAAGGGCGCCGCTTTGCTGATGGCATCGGACGCGTCGGCACACATCACCGGTCAGATCCTCGTCATTGACGGCGGCGCAGGCGTCGTCTGATGCCTTTCATCGACCGGACGATCCTTGATTTTCTGCTCTATGATTGGCTCGACGCGGCCGCGCTCACGAAACTGCCGCGCTTCTCCGAGCACAGCCGCGAAACTTTCGATGCGGTGCTCGATTTGAGTGCGCGCGTTGCGGACGACCATTTTGCGCCGCACGCCAAAAAGTCCGATCGGAACGAGCCGGTCTTCGCGGGCGAAACGGTCCACGTTCTGCCGGACATCAAGGCCGC
>DATMQV010000280.1:0-2401 GCA_035566615.1 Xanthobacteraceae bacterium | reverse complement strand
GCCGATCTCGGCAACGATCCTGCCGCCATAGAGCACAAGAACGCGATCGCAGAGGTGCACCAGCTCCGGAATCTCGGTCGAGTGGAAAAGGATCGAGCCGCCCCCTTCAGCGTAAGCGCGCATGAGAACATAAAGTTCGTGCTTGGTGCCGACATCGATACCGCGTGTGGGATCGAACAACAGCAAGATCCGGCTTTGCGCCAGCAGCCATTTGGCGAGCGCGATCTTTTGCTGATTGCCCCCGGAAAAGGATTTGACTGGCGTCCACAGTGCGCGGCGATCGACTTCGACGCGCCCGAACGCGCCAGCAACGGCGCTCTCCTCGCGCGCGCCCTGCACGAGGCCAAAACGGCAGAAGCGCTCGATAATCGGCAACGAAGCATTGTGTTTGCCGTCAAGCTCGACAAACAACGCTTCGGTCTTGCGATCCTCCGGCAGGAAGCCCATGCCGATGTTCGGGCGCAGCGCATCCGTCGGCGAGGCGATCGTCACCGGGCGACCGTCGACGAGAATGTCGCCGGCGTGGACGTCCGTCATGCCGAAACACGCGAGAAAGAGGTCGAGCTGCCCCATGCCTTGCAAGCCGGCGACGCCGAGGATTTCGCCGCGCTTGAGTGAAAACGTGGCCGCTTCCAACCGATGACCGGCGGCAAGGTCGCGAGCGCCCAGAACCTCGGGCGCGTCCGCCGACCCATGTTGCGGACGCGGCGGAAACGTCTGCGTGATTGATCGGCCGATGATCATTTCGATGATCTGCGTGTCAGTCAGTTCGCTCGCCGCCGCGGTCGCGATATGCCGGCCGTTGCGCAAGATCGTCACGTGATCGCAAAACGCCCGCACTTCGCGCATGCGATGCGAGATGAAGAGAATGGTGACGCCCTGTTGTTTGAGATGCGCGATGACCTCCCCGAGCCAGTCGACGTCGCGGCCGGCGAGCGTCGAAGTCGGCTCGTCGAGCAGCAGAAGGCGCGGGCGACGGAACACCGCGCGCGCGATCTCGATCTTTTGCTGAATCGCGAGATCGAGTTCGCCGACTTCGCGCCAAAGCTCGATGTCGAGACCGAGACTGTCGAAATGCTCGCGAACCGCGCGTTCGGCGGCGCCTCGCTTGATCATGCCGCTCCAGCCTTGTGGCCCGTAGGGCAGAAGCATGTTATCGAGCACGGTCAGGTCCGGCGTCAGCGTCATTTCCTGAAACGCCGTCTGCACGCCGTGACGATGCGCGACCCGCGGCGAACGCAAGCGCACCTCGTCGCCGAACACGCTGATTGTGCCGTGGTCGGGCTCGATGAGACCGGAAAGCAACTTGACGATAGTCGATTTGCCGGCGCCGTTCTCGCCGAGCAGGGCATGCGCCGTGCCTTGCTCGATGGTGAAGCTCACGTCATCGACGGCGAGCGTTGCGCCGAACGATTTGCGCAGCGCGCGGATTGCGACGGCGCTATTGGCTGCTTCCGTCATGACGGCTCTTCCGCAGGCGATGATGCCGAGACTCTCGCGACAGAACGCGCGTTTCGCCGCGAGAGTCGTCGCTTGCTCAGCTCTCAGGCTGACCCACCAAAGCGGCGGAAAGACCGATCTCCGGCGTCTGCTCCGAGAAGATCGACGCGAACCATCCCGGGTTCGGCACGATCGAAGGTTTGAACGCGTTGCAGCCGGCCTTCATTTCCTGCCAAGTGCCTTCCTGGCATAATTTGATTGTGTCGTTTGTCACGAGCGGCAGCGGCAGGATCGTCGTCTTGGCTACGTTCTTGCCTTCCAATGCTTCCACTGCGAGCTTGAGCGCAAGACCGCCCGAATAAGGCGGCGACGCATAGGAGATACGTGGCGCGCCGAGCGGCATATAAGGCGAGGTCGCGCCTTCGACTTCCGTGCCGGCCGGCAGCATCTGAATGCGGCCGCCGTTCGAGCCTTCACCGGCGCAGGGCAGGAGCTGCGATGCCTTCTTGCCCGCTTCCAGTTGCATGGCGTTCGCCGTATAGCAGCCGACCTGCATCCACAGCCCGTCGATGTGATCCCAGTTCTGCGTCGCCAGGATTTTGGACATCTCGGTGCGTGCCACGGCCTGGCTCCACATGCCGACCGCTTCGGCCACGATCTTGATGCCGGGATGCTTGGCAAAGACTTCTTTCGCCGCCTTGGTGCGGAGCGTGTCAACCGACGTCCCGGGCACGCCGGTGATGACGACGATGTTGCCTTTGCCGCCGAGCTTGTCGACCAGCCACTCGGCCGTCTTGCGTCCGGCTTCTTCCTGATCGATGTGAACGTTGTAGGCGCACGGTTCGGTGATCTCGGCGTCATAGGCGAAAATCTTTACGCCCTTATCGCATGCGCTTTTGACCACCTGGTTCAGGGCCGTGGGTGAAATTGGAAATATCACGATGGCCTCGGCGCCGGCCTG
>DATMQV010000279.1:0-15368 GCA_035566615.1 Xanthobacteraceae bacterium | reverse complement strand
ACGCGCATTGCGCGCTTATTTTGCCTCCTGCTCCTCACCGCAGCCTGCGTGCTGGCAAGCCTCGCCTTTGCGTGTGCGACTCCGTTCGCAGCGTTCGCCGCTTTGGCCGGAGCCATGCTGCCATCGTCCGCCGCATTGCTTGTCGTGATGGCTGCCTGGATCGTCAACCAAGCCATCGGCTTTGGCGTGCTCGGCTATCCGATGGAGATGAACACGCTGCTCTGGGGTCTGGCCATTGGCGTGGCTGCGCTGGCCGCGACCGCGGTATCGGCGCAGGTGCCGCGGCACCTGCCGCAAGGAGGCCGCGCTGCGACGCTCACGCTCGCGGTGATCGCCGCCTACGCTGCGTACGAAATCGTGTTGCTTGCTTTCGCCCCGGCCTTGGGCGGCTCAGGGGCCTTCACGATGACGATCATCGCGCGGCTTGGGCTGTTAAATGTCGTCTGGATGCTGGGCTTGGTCGCGGCCTGCGAAATCGCTGTGCTGCTGATCGCAGCAACGCGGCGCCGCCTCACCTAGAAGGCCTCGCTTCAGTATGGCCCGACTTCAGGGTGCGATCGTGGGCTCGCGCGCCCCGTTCCCCGGTTTCGTTCCGCTACGGCCGACCGTCGATCGTCCGATCGTCCAAAAAGCGAATGGCGATCGGCCGGCCGGCGCCGCCGCAAAGCGGCCTTGTAAGTGAAGCGTTCGTAAATTTTCTTGCGCGCTATGCCGCATCGAGGCCGTTCGACGGCCGCCAACGATCCCTGCAACAAAAAACTCCGGAGCACACTCCGATCCATTCGGTCGGGTTGTGGCCCAGTTTTTGCGGATTGTCGCATGCCCTTTTCGCAATCCGCGCCAACGCGTCCGGCTGCCCGTGAGGGCCGCGCAGTCGCCTCAGATCGACGCGATTGACGCTCCGAGCGACGATCTTTCGATCGGCGGAGCATGATCCTTCCGCCCCTTCATTCAAGATTAGTCGAACGCTAACCGTCTTGAGCGGATTTCATGACCGCCGTGTTCATCCTAATTGTGTGTTATATCGAACAATCTATTTTCCTCGCGCTTCTTATAATTTTGTTTAGCGTCATTGGAGCGTGAGCGTGTTTAGAGTTCGGCTAATGGCGCTATTGGCGCCGGCGATGTTATTCGCAGGCGTGCGGTTGGCCAGCGCCCAGGATGCCACATGGGTCGGCGGCACGGCGGGCAACGATTACGGCACGTCCGCAAATTGGACGCCCGCGAGCACGCCCACTGGCACCGCCACCTTCGCGACCAATACCAACAATAGTATCCCGATCTCCCTTTTGGCGACGGTCGGCGCCTGGAGCTTCACCGGAACGTCCGCTTACACATTCACGATTGGCGGCAACAGTGAGATCAGTTTCACCGGCGCCGGGATCAACGTCGGCGGCGGCAGCGTCAATATCATCAACAACTGGGCGCTGCAGTTCCAGAATTCGAGCACTGCGGGCAGCGCCAGCATCACCAACAACGCGCAGACCGCCTTCCTCCATTCGAGCTCGGCGGGCACCGCCAACATCATCAACAACGGCACGGTCCAGTTCAGTCAGTCAAGCACCGCCGGTAGCGCGACCGTCACCACGAACAACGCAGCGATTGTCCATTTCCTCGATACCAGCACCGGCGGCAACGCACGCTTCATCACCAATGCGGGCGGCAAGTTCGACATGTCGGCACTCACCTCCGCCGGCATGACTGCGGGCTCGATCCAAGGCGCGGGCAACTATTTGCTCGGCTCAAAGACGCTCACTGTCGGCAGCAACAACCTGAGCACCATGGTCGCGGGCGTGATCAGCGACGGCGGCGGTACTGGAGGCGCGCTCACCAAGGTCGGCACCGGCACGTTGACGGTCACCGGCATCAACACCTATACGGGGGCAAGCACCATCAACGGCGGCACGCTGGAAGTGGACGGCTCGATCGCCAGTTCGTCGGGCGTGACGGTCAATTCCGGCGGCACGCTTTCCGGCACCGGTATTGCTGGCCCGACCACGATCATGAGCGGCGGGACGCTGGCGCCCGGCAATCCCGCCAACCCGACCGGCACGCTCAACATCTCCGGCAATCTCGCCTTCCAGTCGGGCGCGCTCTATGTGGTGCAGGTCACGCCGATTGCGGCCTCCAGCACCAGCGTTTCCGGCACGGCGACGCTGACCGGCGGCACGGTCAATGCGCAGTTCGCCGCCGGCAGCTATATGTCGCGGCAATACATCATTGTGAGCGCGGCCGGCGGGCTTGGCGGCACAACCTTCGCAAACCTGACCAACACGCATCTGCCGGCGGGCTTCAGCGACAGCCTGAGCTACAACGGCAACAAGGTGTATTTGAATCTGACCGCGGTATTAGGTGGTGGAAGCGATCCCAGCTCGCTCAGCGGGCCTCACCAAAACGTCGCCACCAGCCTCAACAATTTCTTCAACGGAGGCGGCACTTTGCCGGCGAACTTCGTCAACGTCTTCGGCTTGACCGGCGGCGCGCTTACCACCGCGCTGAGCCAACTGAACGGCGAAGTCGCGACCGGCGCCGAACGCAGTTCATTCCAGCTCACCAACGAGTTTCTGAGCCTGATGCTCGATCCGTTCGTCAATGGCCGCGGCTATGTCGGCGGCGCCGGCTTCGGCGGGCCGTCCTCGGCGATGCCAGGCTGCGCATCCGGCGAGCAGACCAGCGTATCGGCCGATGCGGCGATCTTCCGACTCTCCCCGCCCGCAGCCAAGGATTGTGGGCTGCGCGGGGTCTATGAACCGCGCTGGAGCGCCTGGGGCTCGGCTTTTGGCGGCAGCACCAGCGCCAACGGCAACACGGCCGCCGGATCAAACAACATCACGGCAAACACCTTCGGTTTTGCCGGCGGCATGGACTATCGCGTTACGCCGAACACGTTGTTCGGCTTCGCGCTCGCCGGCGCCGGCACCAATTGGGGACTCTCCAACTCGCTCGGCACCGGACGCGGCGACGCGTTCGAGGTCGGCACCTACGGCATCAACTGGTTCGGGCCAGCCTATGTGGCCGGTGCGCTCTCTTTCACCAACAACTGGTTCACGACCAATCGCTCGGCGCTCGGCGACCAGCTCAACGCGAATTTCTCGGGGCAAACTTCCGGCGCGCGCGCCGAAGGCGGCTATCGCTTCGCCGTGCTGCCGACGCTCGGGGTGACGCCATATGGCGCCGTGCAGTTCCAAGATTTCTACACGCCAGCCTACAGCGAGAGTGACGTGGGCGGCGGCGGCTTCGGGCTTTCTTACGCCTCGACGAACGCAACCGACGTGCGCACCGAACTCGGCTCGCGCTTCGACGCGCCGACGATCGTCTACGGCAAACCGGTCATTCTGTACGGGCGCCTGGCTTGGGCGCACGATTTTGTAAACGCCCCCTCGATGAACGCCTCATTTCAAGCTTTGCCCGGCTCAAGCTTTACGGTGACCGGTGCGCCGATCGCAAACGACTCGGCACTCACCACCGCCGGCGCCCAAGTCTTCTTCACGCCGAACTGATCTTTGCTCGCCAAGTTCGACGGCGAATTCGCCAACGGCTCGCAGACCTACGCCGGCTCCGGCACGGTACGCTATACTTGGTAGAGAAAGTAGCGAAGTAGCGAACAATCCCGTTCGCCGGCGCGCGCCAATCCGTCACCGCGGATGATCCGGACCGTCGATTGTGCGATCGTCCACAAAGCGAATGGCGATCGGCCGGCCGGCCACCGCGCCGCCCATGCCGGCGGTGAAATGCAACGGAGTGCAGCGCTGCAACGCCTCATCGACGGCGTTGCGATAGACGTCGCGCATCGCGGCCGGCACGCCGTGACTTGAATAGGTCACGCGCGGCGGCGCCATCATGCCGCCATCGCGCTTGAGCGCGAAACGGATGGTGTATTCCATGCCGTGATGGGCCTCCGTCTTCGGCGGCGGCACCCAGCAGGCGCGAAATGCCGCGAACATGTCGCGGATCGACGCGAGCGCATGGTCGTCGATTTCGCCGGGCTTGCCGGCCGGCGGCGCGTCCCGGTCGGTCGAGACGATGGTGAGCCGCAAATCCTGTCCGATCGGCGGCAGCTCGTAGGGAATGCAGGGCCCGCGGCGGAAAACGCTGCACAGCGAGGGATCGCAGGGCTGCGTGCTGAAGACGCTGCATGGCTCCGGATACTGTTGAAGCAACTGGCCTCCGCCTGGGCCGGGAGCCGGCGAGACCGGAGCCTGCTGCAGCGGCGGCAGAACAAGCGGACTGCTCGGATTGAGAATGGGCGCGGGAGGAATGACCGCGGGTGGCGGTAGCTGTGCAGCAGCGCCGCCGACCAGCAAGGGCAAAGCCAACATCGCGAAGCAACAGGAGCGCAACTTACTCATGTCACTCTCCAGGAAGCAGCTTGACCACTGCTTGCCGGCGCGGCTCGGCGCTCATTGGCGTTCCGCCGACAAAGTCCGGCGCACTTCCAAATATCGGAGCGCGCGCCGGGAATGCAATCCGATCACATTCACTTCGTAAAAGCGAAACAAACGAACAAAAAGCCGCCCGCGCTGATCTCGCGGGCGGCCTTCTGAAGTTCGGATACGTTCAGTTTTGTTTCAGTTCTGTTTTAGTTCTTGGGCATCGGCAGACCGTTCGCCGCCAGGAAGTCCTTGTAGGTGCGACCGGCGAAGTTCGACGGGTTCTGCATCGGAGCCGCATCGCTCGCCTTGTCCTCGGCCGGAGGCGCCGGGGGAGCCGGCGGGGCCGGCGGGCCGGATGGGCCTTGCGGCGGCGTCGCGTCGGCAGAGCGGCCGTCGACCGGGGCGGCAGCGGATTCCTTGGTGCACAGGTCGGCGAACACCACCATGCCGTCCTGCGTGTAGCTCTTGGTCAGGCAGGTGCAGGGCCCGGGGGTCGACACGGCCGGGGCCGAGTATGCGGCGACAGGCTGGGCATAGTCGCCGCCCACATAGTCGTCGCCGTAGAACCAGCGCCCGTCACGCCAGAACCAACGATGGTGGGGGTGCCAGTGCGACCAATGCTGCCAGTGCTGGAAATGGCCGAGATTGTGGCCGGGGAAGTGGAAGGCCGAGATCCGGCCGACGCGGCCGACGCCGCCGAAGTGGCCGCCACCGAAGTGGCCACCGCCGAAGCCGCCGACGCGGGCAAAGCCGCCGCCGCCGTGGCCGCCGCCGCCAAAGCCGCCGCCGCCGAAACCGCCGCGGGCATCAGCCGCGGTGGAGGCAAGGGCAGAGGCCGCAATCGTGGCCGCCGTCGCGAGAGTGAGGATGAGCTTGCGTGACATGATCGTTCTCCGTGGGTTGGACGCTTCCGATAGCCATTGGTCGGGGCTGCCCGGAGAAAGGTTCACGCGTTCGTCGCGGGGTGGAAAAAAGCGAACGGAAGGCCGCGCGCGGCAGGTTCATGGCGGCAGATTCATTAAGGGAAGCTCCAAAAGGCCGGGGGGAGTTCCACAGGACGCCCCACCCCCGGCTTGCCGAGGCGGGCCCGAGAGACGAAACTGGCGCCGTTGGATGGCCGCGTGGCCTGCGCAAAATTTTTCTTCGTTTCGCTTGAACCGGCGCCCGGCCGCCTGCGACTAACCGCATGAGCCGATAGCCTGCCGATGCAAACGACTTCGGACGAGGTTCTGATCGGACGCATCGCCGGCGGCGATCGGCTCGCGATGCAAGTGCTGTTCGCGCGTCATCATGTCCGCGTCTACCGGTTCGTACTGCGGATGGTGCGCAACGAGGCCACCGCGGAGGATTTGATCAGCGAGGTGTTCTCGACGTTTGGCGGCAAGCCGACAAATTCGAGGGACGCGCGGCGGTCTCGACCTGGATCTTGAGCATCGCCCGCTTCAAGGCGCTGTCGGCGCTGCGGCGGCGCGGCGAGGAGGAACTAGACGATCAGACGGCTGCGGCCATCGAGGATCACGCCGACGATCCGGAGGTGACGCTGGCGAAGAAAGACAAGGGCGCAGTGCTGCGGCAATGCCTGACGAAATTGTCGACCGAGCATCGCGAGATCATCGACCTCGTCTACTACCACGAGAAATCGGTGGAGGAGGTCGCCGGAATCGTCGGCATTCCGGAAGCGACGGTGAAAACGCGCATGTTCTACGCGCGCAAGAAATTGTCAGAGCTCCTCAAGGAGCAGGGGATCGATCGAGGTTGGCCATGAACACGGCAAACGAAAACGAGCGCAGCGAGATCGAGGATCTCTTGCCGTGGCACGCGGCCGGCACGCTCAGTGCGCGCGACACGCAGTCGGTGGAAGCGGCGCTCGCCCGCGACCCGGAGCTGGCGCGGCGCTACGAGTTGGTGCGCGAGGAACTGGCGCAGACCATCCATCTCAATGAGACGCTGGGCGCGCCGTCGGCCCGCGCGATGACGGAGCTGTTCGCCAAGATCGATGCGGAGCCTAAGCGCCATGCGGCGCCGTCGCTCAATCTCGGCGCGCGCATCCGTGACTTTTTCGACTCGCTGTCGCCCCGCACGCTCGCCTGGTCGGCGGGCGCGGCCGCGCTCGCGATCGTGCTGCAGGCGGCGGTGATCGGCGACATCGTACTCAAGGAGCAGAGCGCCGGCTATCAGACGGCATCCGTATCGGGAACGGCGAGCGGCGAAGGCTCCTTTGCGCTCATCCGTTTCCAGCCGCAGGCAAGCGCCGCCGACATCACGCGCTTTCTGGAGACCAACAAATTGAGCATCGCCGGCGGCCCGGCCGCGGGCGGGCTCTATCGTGTGCGGATCGCCGAGATTAAGCTGCCCAAGGCCGATCTCGACCGCCGCATGCAAACGCTGCAGAGCGACAAAATCATTGGCTTCATCGCCCCGACCGAATGATCAAGGCAAGGAGCGTGTCATGACAAGGCAAGGCTTCGCAAGGCAAGGCTCCGCAAGGCGCACACGGAAGCTGCGGTCGATCGTCAGCCCGGTCTTCGGACTGACGCTTTGTGGATTCGCTCTGACGCTGGTGGGCGTTGCCGGTACGCCGAGCCCGGCGATGGCGTTTGGCGGCATGGGCTTCGGCCACATGGGCGGCTTCGGCGGCATGGGCATGGGGCGCAGCATGGGTCCGAGCATGCGTACGCCGATGATGACACCGCGGCGCGGCACCGGTACCTACATCGCCCGGCCGCCAGGCGGAACGAAGGGAAATGCCGGCAACGGTGACGGTAATCGCTGGCCGCCGCGTCATCCGGTTATCGGCCATCCGATCATCGTCCCCATTCCGGGCGGCGGCACGCCGCCCGCCGCCAATATTCCGCCGACACCGCCGACCGGCACGGCCGGCCTCAACAGCGGCGGAGGCGGGGGAGGTGGCGGCGGCGGCGCTGGCGGAGCCGGTGGCGGCATGCCGCCACGCGGCGAGCGGCGCTTCGTGCCCGACGAGGTGATCACGGCCTTTGCCGCGGGCACGACGCCACAGGCGATCGAACAGCTCGCGCGCCGGCACAATCTGACGCAGCTCGAAACGATCAACCTGCCGCTTCTCGGCACCACCATCTACCGCTGGCGCATCAACGGCCGCCGTCCGGTCGGCGATCTCGTCGGCGCGATCGAGGACGAGCGCATCGTCGCGAGCGTGCAGCCGAACTATCTTTTCACGCTGCAGGAGGATGCCGCGAAGGTGCTGGGGACCGGCCAGAGCTACGCCGAGCAATATGTGCTGGGCAAATTGGACGTCGAGCGGCCCATCGCGTCGCCACCGGCAAGAACGTCGCCATCGCGTTGATCGATTCCGAGATCGACGTCAAAAATCCGAATCTGGACGGCGTGATCGTGAAAAATTTCGATGCGCTCGGCGGCGACGACAAGCCGCATCAGCACGGCACCGCCATGGCCGGCGCGATCGCCGCGCGCGGAAAAATCGTCGGCATCGCGCCGGGTGCGCAGCTTCTGGCGGCGCGCGCCTTCGACGAGGACCACGACTCCAAGGCCAAGTCTTCGGCCATCTACAAGAGCCTGCAATGGGCCGCGGATAACGACGCCCGCGTCGTGAATATGAGCTTCGCCGGCCCCGCCGATCCGACGCTGCACCGCCTGCTCGCAGCCGCCGCCGATAAGGGCGTGGTGCTGATCGCGGCGGCCAGCAATGCCGGGCCGGGTTCGCCGCCGCTCTATCCCGGCGCCGATCCCAACGTGATCGCGGTGACGGCCACCGATTCCGGCGATGCAATATTCGCGATGGCCAACCGCGGAAACTATATCGCGGTGGCCGCGCCCGGCGTCGACATTCTCGCGCTCGCACCCGGCGAAGCGCTGCAGCTCACGACCGGCACGTCGGTCGCCACCGCCCATGTCAGCGGGCTAGCGGCGCTTTTGCTCGAATGCAAGCCCTCGCTCAAGCCGGCGGACATACGCGCCATGCTCGCAGGCACGGCCAAGCCACTCGGCTCCGGCGCCAAGCTGGTGAATGCCTATCGCGCGGTGATGTCGCTCAATGCGGAAGCATCGGACAAGGATGGCAGCGCCGAAGCGAAGCCGTAACGGCGCCTTTATCGCCGAGCGTTTCCTTTCACGGCGAAAGCGCTTAATAGCTGCCGGGGCTCGGTGGCCCCGGAGTTTATCGATGCGCCCATCCGCCGCGACGACCTTCGCCGTTCTATCGCTCCTGTCCGTTCTGACGCTGACATTCGCGCCGGCGGTGGCGCGCGTCGAGCCGTTCCCGCCGGCGTTCAAGAACGAGATGATCGCAACCAACGGCACGAAGCTTTACGTGCGGATCGGCGGCAAAGGCCCGGCCGTAGTGCTGTTGCACGGCTATGGCGAGACCGGTGACATGTGGGCGCCGCTTGCCGCAAAGCTTGCGCGCGATCACACGGTGATCGTGCCGGACCTTCGCGGCATGGGCCTCTCCGAGCGCCCGGCCGGCGGCTACGACAAAAAGACTCAAGGCCAGGACATAGCCGGAATGCTCGACGCGTTGAAGGTGGACAAGGTTGACCTTGTCACCCACGACATCGGCAACATGGTCGGCTACGCCTTTGCCGCCCAGCATCCCGATCGCGTCAGCAAGTTCGTCCTGATCGACGCGCCGTTGCCCGGCGTCGGTCCTTGGGACGACATCATCCGCAATCACGCGCTGTGGCATTTCTCGTTCTACGGACCGGATGCGGAACGGCTGGTGAAAGGCCGCGAGCGGATCTATCTCGACCGCTTCTGGAACGAATTCTCCGCCGATCCCAAGAATTTCGACGAAGAGTCGCGCGAGCATTACGCCGCGCTCTATGCCCGGCCCGGCGCGATGCACGCCGGCTTCGAACAGTTCAAGGCCTTCGATCAAGACGCCGCCGACAACAAGGCGTTTGTCGCCGCCGGCAGGCTGACAATGCCCATACTGGCGGTCGGCGGCGAAAAATCCTTCGGTCCGACGATGGCGGCGGTGATGCGGGCAGCGGGGACCAACGTGACGGAGGGGGTCGTGCCCAATTCCGGTCACTGGGTCATGGAGGAAAATCCTTCCGCCACCATCAAGCTTGTCGCCGACTTTCTCGCTCAATAGTCGCGACCGGCAACGTCGCCGTCGCCACAGCCTTATCTAACCGCAGCGTCGCGAAGCTCCAGACGCTTATAGTAACCTCGCAAGACCAGCTGCGCGTCAGCCCTCATCCGCTCGGGAACGTCAAATTTCCTGGACCATCCCGGCCGCAATACCACGTTTCTCGCGAGAACTTCTTCGAAGCCGCTCGCAGCATCGCGAATTGCGATCTGTTCCACATATGTGATTTCGGGCTCCTGCTCGCTGAGATAGAGCGATCGCGTACCCGGCGCCAGCTTAATTATTTCCTCTCGCGAGCGACTTTCATCGTTGGCGCCGACAAGCATGCGCCCCACTTTCACGTAGCTATTTTGATCGTCATCGACGAACAGAAACGGGCAAGAACCGATGCCCGTTTCCCCGACAAACACCAGCGCGCTCGCCGGGGCGCTTCGAACAGCGATTGCCTTTCCCTTCAACACGATGTCCTTCAGATCGTACGAAGGACCAAAAACATACGATTGCGTGATCTTGGCGGTTTCCGGAGGCCGAAATGCCGCTTTCGATTTGGTGAAGATCGTGTGAGCCGGCGGCATGTCGTTGGTCTCATTAGACACATCCTTGCCGCGGAACTGAAAAGACGCGTTCGGCAGTGAAACGATCTTGCTGTAGAGCTTGCCGGCAGCTTCCCCGTCCACCAAGGTGGCGATCGGAGCGACCTCCAGATCGTATCTCAGCTCTATGCGAAGCGGCACAAGAACCGTTTCGCCTCTCTTCAGAACGATCGAACCCGGAGGAGCCGCCTCTGTCTTTTCCCCTTTCGTCAACAAATGCAGACCGTCGGTCGGGTCGAGATCAAAGGACATGCCCTGAATTTCAATGCTGTTCGACTTTGCTTCAATGACCGCCACCAGGGTGAACAGCTTGCGCGGCAGCGCGTAAAACCCGATCGAATATCCCTCGCCGCACTCCGCAACGAAGGCGCTGCCAAAGCCCATCAGAAAATCTTCGGGCCAATTCTTTTCCGTGAAGTACGCCATCGCCGGCAACGCCTGATTTTGAAGCGCGGCAACCCTGAAGTCTCCAGTACCTGCATTGACGTTCGAGTTTACGACCTGATCCTGCCGAAATTCCTTCTTCTCAATCAGCGACTCCAGCAATTCAACGTCGGTCCAATAGTTCGCAAGGATCTCCTTAGTGATCGGCTTGTACAGCAACGCACACATCAACGCGCTGTTTTCAACGTCCTGCTTGGTCTTGCTGCGCGGGAATACCCCGGCCTCGTCGCCGTACGTTAATTTGTAGTCTGCCGGCCAGCCCTGGGTGTTTTTAATGCTGCGCAAAGCGGAGGTATCTGGAAGCAATATGGTTTGTTCGCCGCCATACAGCTTCAGCTTCTTCAAGGCGCTCAATGGCAGGTGATCGCCCTTGTTGTCGATCGACACCTCGCCGCGGGCGCCCGTCAGAGAATATGGCTGCCCTTTCCCCACTATGGGGACAAAATCGGTGCCGATTGGATTGCCAAACCGGCGAACGATTTCATCAAGCCGATGATAGACGGAATTTCTCAAGACGCTTTGCATGTTTCCGATCACGGGCCGCAAAGAAGAATCGAAAAAGCCCGCGGTCAGCAAAGACGAGGTCTTCGCATCCAGCCAGACGTATCGAAGGGAAAAAGAGTCTTCCAAAGTGGGAGGGACGCAATCCACCTGATTGATGACGGTAGAGCCCTTTGCAACTGAAAGATTCTGCTGGACGATATTGCACGAACCGAGCACGACCGCGCTTGACGATTGAGCCTTCGCGCCCGAAGGCAAGCACGCCAGTACCGCGCCCGCAATCAAAAACCATATGGGTTTTGTAAGAAGCCGTGCCATCGTCGCTCTCCGGCGTTTCATTTGCTAGCGTCGATCGGCGCCCCCTGGATCACCTGGTTCTCATTTCCAAAGACCAACGCAAAGGCGCCTTTGTCATTTTTCAGCAAAGCGGTCATTGCGGTCAGCCAGACCAGAATCGCGACCAACACGACAACAACCAATGTTTGCGTGGCACCGAGTTTTGCATAAATGCGAAGAGATAAAAGCTGCCGGTAGAGCAGGAAAAACATGCCGATGGTCAGGGCCGTGACCCCGCCAATCTTGAGCAATGAGATCAGCAAAGCGCTCATCCGATCCGCGTCCCGCGCCAATTCCGCGAGAACGCCCTCCTCGTAGCTCTACGCCGGAAGGCCAAAACAAGCGATTGCCTTGTGCTAGGCGTTGTCCATAGCACACCGACCGGTCAATTTGAACCGGCGGTTGCGGTTTTGCATTTCAAACTATTCGATTTAAGTGCGAGACGAGACCCAAGCGATACCGATCAGCCGCGGTCGGCGCCGGCGCGTGCTTGTTAGCAGCCGCGTCGGGTTGCACCACGATGATGCTCTTCTACTTCACTTGGCTTTTTCGATCTTGGTGACGGTGAACTGGCCGTTGACGCGGTCGGGCGCGAATTTGATTTTATCGCCGGGCTTCACGGCGTGCAGCATCGCCGGATCGGCGGCGCGATAGACCATGGTCATGCCCTCGTCCATGTCGAATTGCTTCAGCGGGCCGTGCTTGATGGTGATCTTGCCGGCGGCCTGATCGATCTTGATCACTTGCCCGTCGGCTAGCGGCGTCTGCGCGAAAACGGCCGGCGCTCCCACCAATAAGCCGAGCGACACCATGAACGCGCCAAGCTTCGCGCGGTGGCGCGTGAGCGACACTCCGTTCATTTCACGATCAAATCTCATTTGACGATCGCGTCTCATGTCACGATGACATCTCATTTCACGATCACTTCACCGCGCATGCCGGCTTCAAGATGGCCGGGGATGAGACAGGCATATTCGAACGCCCCGCGCCTGGTGAATTTCCACAGGATCGCGCCCGACGCGAAAGGCGACAGCCGTACAGCGTTGGGATCGGCGTGCTCCATGTCGGGAAATTTCTTCATCAGCTCGGCGTGCTTTCGATTGGCGGCTTCGGTCGCCAGAACGAATTCGTGGTACCAGCTCCCCTCGTTGAAAATCTCAAAACGCACCTGTTCGCCGAGGCGAACGTCCACCACGGCCGGCTCGAACAGCATCTTCTTGCCGTCCTCGAGCATCGTGACTCTCACGATGCGAAACGGCTTTTTGGGATCGCCGGGCTCGCCTGCCGCGAAATGCTCATGCGCGCCGTGAGCGAAGGCTTCGGCAAAAAGACCAAGAGGAAGCGCAAGGCAGGTCGCGCCCAAGAGCACACCCAACATCGGTCCGCAGACTCTCTTCACCGTCAACTCCTAACGATGCTTGTGCGGCGACGGTGCCGCGGGCTCGCTTTGCCGCGGCACCGTGCCGGCGTCGCCGTTGAATTCGTAAGCCACGCTACCGGGCGGGAATTTGTAGGAGCCGGGATCTTTGTAGTCGCCGACGGCGAGGTCCTCGCGCACTTTCACGACCGTGAACATGCCGCCCATTTCGAGCGGCCCGAACTGGCCGAGGCCGGTCATCATCGGCAGTGTGTTATCCGGGAGCGGCATTTCCATCGCGCCCATCTCGGCCATGCCGGTCGAGCCCATCGGCATATAGTCGGGCACCACGTTGCGGATCGCCCTGGTCAATTGTCTCTGCTTGGCGCCGATAAGATTTCGCGTGTTGTGGCCCATTGCGTTCATGGTGTGGTGCGACTTGTGGCAGTGGAACGCCCAGTCGCCCGGATTGTCGGCAACGAAATCGATGGCACGGATCTCGCCGACCGGCACATCGACGGTGGCATGCGGCCATTGCGCGCTCTCCGGCACCCAGCCGCCGTCGGTGCCGGTCACCGCGAAGCGAAAACCGTGCAGATGCATCGGATGATTGGTCATGGTGAGATTGGCCATGCGCACCCGCACTTTGTCGCCGAGCCGCACCGGCAACGGGTCGATGCCGGGAAAGACCCGGTTGTTCCAGGTCCACATGTTGAAATCGGTCATCTCGGAAACGCGCGGCAACGCGGTGCCCGGATCGATGGCGTAGGAGCTCATCATGAAGACGAAGTCGCGATCGACGCGCCGGAAGTTCTCATCGCGCGGTTGGACGATGAACATGCCCATCATGCCCATGCCCATCTGCACCATTTCGTCGGCGTGCGGATGGTACATAAAGGTGCCGCTTGCCTTGAGCTGGAACTCGTAGACGAAGGTCTTGCCGGGCTCGATATGCGGCTGGGTGAGGCCGCCGACGCCGTCCATGCCGCTCGGAACCAGCATGCCGTGCCAATGCACGCTGGTATGCTCCGGGAGCTTGTTGGTGACGAAGATGCGGACCTTGTCGCCTTCGATGCATTCGATGGTCGGGCCGGGCGACTGGCCGTTATAGCCCCACAGATGCACGGTCATGCCGGGCGCGAATTCGCGCTCGACCGGCTCGGCCACCAGGTGAAATTCCTTCCAGTCGCCGTTCATCCGCCACGGCAGCGTCCAGCCGTTCAGGGTGACGACGGGCTGATAGTGCGGACCGCTCGCCGGAACGAGCGGCGGCTGCATGGTGTTTGTCCTGGTCGTCGGCGCTTCCGGAATAGCGGCGGCCTGCGCGCGCCCGCTGACCGCACCAGCGCCGGCAAGAAGAGCCGCCGCTTCGCAGAGTCGTCGTCGGGTGAACATGTTCGGTCTCCGTTTTGGTCTTCGTTGTCAGTCGCTTGTTTCACTCGTTCTGGCCGGCGATGGCGGGATTGGGGATGCGGGCGGCATCCTCGCCGGCCGCAGCACCGCCGCCGGCGAGCGCGGCATCAAGCTCACCGCTTGTGAGCCAGAAGTCCCGTTGCGCTTCGATCGCCGCGATATTGGCGGCAATGCGCTGGCGCGCCTCGGTGAGCAGCGCAAACACGTCGATCTGCATGGCGCCGTAACGGAGCATCGCTTCGTCGGCGATGATCTTGCGCAGCGGCAGCAGGTCGCGCCGGTAGCGCATGGCGATGTCGTAGCTCGAGCGGTAAGCGCGATAGCTATCGCGCGCCTTCGAGCGCGCATTGACCGCGAGCTCGCTCAGCCGGTTGACGGCGGCCATGTAGATTTCGCCGGCACGCCGCACGCGAACCTCGCCGAAATCGAAGATCGGAATCTGAAAATCGACCTCGAAGCCGCCGCCGGTGCCGGCGGCGCCGCCGGTCTCCCGCTGCGTGCGGGAAATGCCGGCGACTTCCAGGAGATTGATGAAGCGGGTCGCGTTGGTGAGCCCGTAGGTTTTCGCCAGCGTATCCACTTCGATGCGCGCGATCTTGAGATCGACGCGCCGCCGGATGGCTTCGGTTTCGGCCGCGACGAGCGTCCGCGGCGCATTGGGAAGCGGCGGCAATGCGTGCGGCAGTCTGAGCGCGCCGCCGTCTTGCAGTCCGAGCGCGCGGATGAGGCGCTCGCGCTCGCTCGCTGCACGCTGGCGCGCGCCCGCAAGCTGGGTCGAAAGCTCGACATAGAAGGCTTCCTCGCGCGCCTGATCGAGCTTGTTCATGGCGCCGGTCTCGCCCAGCTCCTTGGCGAGTTTGGCGGCGGATTCGGCGGCGGACGCGGCTTGCGCGAGCGATGCGGCAAGTTCCTGCGCCGAAACCGCCCGGTAGTAAGCGCGGCGCGTCTCATAGCCGACCCGGAGGGTTTCCAACGCGGCACGCAATTGCGCTTGACGGAAACGTTCGGCGGCGAGCTCGGCGCGCGCCGGCAGCGTGGCGAGCGCGAGAATATCCGCGATGATGCGGCGCTCGATATCGAGTTCCACCGGGGTCCAGATGCGGCTGAGCGAAAATGTCGGATTGGGCGGCAGGCTCGCTTCCACCATCGCGGCTTCGGCAATGCCGAGCTCGTTATAGGACGCCTGCAGCCCCTTGTTGTTCAGAAGCGCGATGCGGACGGCGCCGTCTGCGGAAAGCGTGGACGCGAGCAAGTGCGCGGCG
>DATMQV010000278.1:0-10555 GCA_035566615.1 Xanthobacteraceae bacterium | reverse complement strand
AGTTAATTTCTCGAAATCGGCAATCTTGCTCACGGGCTTCTTGGAAACTAACTGAACTGTCCCGCGGTTCCAAAAGCCGAGTGGGGTGAGACCGCTCCGCGCCACATCATTCAGGACTGCTGCTCCTAACGGCGCGGCCTGAACTGCAAAAACGTCGCTGTTCACATCGAATAGGAATGGCTGCGTGAATATCGATGTCAATTGCGAGTGATCGGCTGATTTGATCGCAGCGAGACTATCAAGAGTAACAAGCCCAAAGTCCGTTTCGCCTTTGAAGACCATTTCTACACGGTGGAAAGGCTCTGTTTGCTCAACTAACTTTAGCTTTATCCCCGCGTTCGAAAGGTCTTTTGAAGTGATCAGACTTTTAACAAAGGGGTCGGCGGATCCCCCTTGCGGAACGGCGATGCTCCATTCCGACGCCGTTGCGGACAGCGGAAGCGACAAAAGTCCGCATATGGCAATACAGATCGCTCGCAAGTGCTTCCCTTTTACAAATCCAAAGGACTAAACAGATCGCTCGCAAACACGCTTGGCTAAGAACCATATTACCGCCAGCCGGGTTGCAAGCAATGCCCTTTTGCGGTCTGTTTTAACTCAGTTTCCTTAACATAACCGACGGAATCGAGCGGCGTTCCGGGTCGACAAAACACGCGCTTGCGCCGTCTTTTTCGGCCGTGCTTACGAATCGCGCGCGCCAGAGCTGAATGCTAGCGAAATGCTGCTGATGCCGACATCTTTGGCGCCGGCAACTTGGTGCCGGAGCGCCTCGATTCCGGTCGTCATTACGCCTCAGGCGCCACGGCATTCGCATCGGCTATGAGAGAGGTACCGCCTTGCGATATCCCTAGCGCCGGAAGGAGCTCGATATCGTTGCTTTTCAGCGCGGGAATCTGCTCAAGGTGGGCACCTGATATTTGATCGTCAGGCAGACGGCCGTACCAAAACGGGTAGGGCGGCAATTGGCACCGTATCGGTACGCACTGAACGCCTTGTCTCCACTTACCTCGAACGGCTTCAGCTCGATCTCCACCCCGACGCTCTTCTGTTTCGTAACCGATCTGGAAGCCCTTACCGTGCCGATACACTGTCGGATGACTTCGCCGATGTGCGCGAACTGACATTTCCCGGCGACAAGCGTCGCCTAATGGATATGCGCCGCTCGGGTGTCGTTGAGGCTATCGCTGGCGATGCAGGACCGCTCGGATTGTCTGCCAAGCTCGCCAACTCAATCGAACGATCTAACACGCTTCACAAGACTTACGCGCCCGTCGATATTGAGGCGGTGCGAAGTGCCGACGCAGCGCGATTGAAGGGTCGCCAACGAATGCGCGCTGCGAACGAAAGTGGGACAGAAGTATCAACTGAGCAGCCAACGAGAGTATCAACTCGCAAGGGCCCCATTAACTAAGTAATTGAAATGTTGGCGACCCCGGCAGGATTCGAACCTGCGACCTTCAGCTTAGAAGGCTGTTGCTCTATCCCCTGAGCTACGGGGCCTTGCCGTCACGCTTATACCGAATCTTGTCTTAAAATACCTAGGTATGTGAGGCTCGAAATACCCAGACATGTGACGCCCGGCTGTGGCCGGTTTCCGCCGGGCAATGTCAAAAAAGTTTAGTCCAAAGGCCGGCCGGTCGGTCACGACCTCGACACGATTCGCGCTTCAAATCCGCAGCCACACGACACGGTCTGAGCGTGGCCTTGACCGAAACGCTTTGTGCTCGGGATCACATCTTCGGGCGTGCTTTCGGGACCATGTTCGCGCGGGGGTGAAATTGCGCGCCCCCACCGTGCCTGGGAGGAGTCTTCCGATGGTCTCGCTCGTTTGCGCCGGCGTTGTCGCCGCGCTGTTCGCGGTCGCGCCGCTGCTGCTGTCCCAATCCGCAAGCGCCGCCGAAAAGGCGTTCCGCAACAGCGAGCTTGCCGACGGCGCGGTCAAGCTGGAAGGGCAGATCAAATCCGACGCGGGCACGCTGACCAAGCCGCTACCGCAAATCCGCCGCGACGCCGACGCCGCCTTCAGCAAGAACGATTTCCGTGCCGGCATGGCGCTGCTCGGCCAGATCGTGGCGGCGGCGCCGAACGACAGCGCGACTTGGCTGCGGCTCGCGCGCACCGTGATGCAGATCCGCCCGGCGGACGACGACGAAAAGCGGCTGTTGCTCGAACGCGCGTCCACCGCCGCCTACATCGCCTACCAGCGCACGTCGAGCCGCAGCGAGGAGGCCGACAGTCTTGCCTTCCTGGGCAATGTGCTGGCGCAACGCGAACTATGGCGGCCTTCGCTCGATTCGCTGCGGCTGGCGCTCGAACTGCGCGAAGCCGCCGACGTGCGCGGACAATATGAACGGCTGCGGGAGGCGCACGGCTTCCGTGTACTCGATTACAGTGTCGATGCCGACACCGCTTCGCCACGCGCCTGCTTCCAGTTCTCCGAAGACTTGCCGGCGCGCACCGATTTCTCGCCGTTCGTGGTGCTTGCAGGCACCGACAAGCCGGCTTTGTCGGCGGCCGAGAAGCAGCTTTGCGTCGAAGGATTGCAGCACGGCAGCAGCTACAACGTCACCCTGCGGGCAGGATTGCCGTCGACCGTGCATGAGACATTGTCGAAGTCGGCGGACTTTTCCATCTATGTGCGCGACCGCAAGCCTGCGGTCCACTTCTCCTCGACGGCATACGTGCTGTCGCGCACCGGCCAGCGCGGGATTCCGGTTATTTCGACCAACACGCGGGCCGTCGCGGTCGAGATTTACCGGCTCACCGACCGCAGCCTCGTGGAAGCGACCGGTGGCGACGATTACCGCCGCGATTTTCAACGCAGCCTGAGCCGCTACGACGTCGAGCAACTACGCAACACGCGCGGAATCGCGGTGTGGAAGGGCGAGCTCGCGGTCGAAGCCGCTCCCATCAACACCGATGTCGTCACCGCGTTTCCCGTCGACCAGGCCATCGGTGAGCTCAAGCCCGGCGTCTATGTGATGGTGGCGCAGCCGCAGGAGATGAAGAACGTCGACAATTTCGACGCGCAGGCAACCCAATGGTTCATCGTCTCCGATCTCGGCCTGACCGCGTTTTCCGGCAATGACGGCATCCATGTTTTCGTCAATTCGCTGGCGAGCACGGAAGCCAAGAACGGCGCCGAGGTGCGGCTTGTCTCGCGCGGCAACGAGGTGCTGGCGACGCGCCGCGCCGATGCCGGCGGCCATGTGCAATTCGAAGGGGGGCTTGCGAGCGGCGAGGGCGGCTCGGCGCCCGCATTGCTGACCGCGACCGACGGCCAGGGCGATTATGCCTTCCTGAGCCTGAAAGGTCCGGCCTTCGATCTCACCGATCGCGGCGTCGGCGGCCGGCCGGCGCCGACCGGGTTGGACGCGTTCGTCTATGCCGAGCGCGGCGTCTATCGCTCGGGCGAGACCGCTTATCTCACGGCGCTGATGCGCACGCCGCAGGGCGCCGCTGCGGCCGACGTGCCGGTCACGTTCGTGATCGAGCGCCCCGATGGCGTCGAATTCCGCCGCACGCTCGTTGCCGATCAGGGGCTCGGCGGTCATAGCCTGACCTTGCCGCTGCCCGGATCGGCGCCGAGCGGCACTTGGCACGTGCATGCGTACACCGATCCGAAGCGTGCCGCCGTCGGTGAGACGACATTCCTGGTCGAGGATTATGTGCCGGACCGGATCGAGTTCGATTTGACCTCGCCGAGCGGACACATTTCGCAAAAAGTGCCGGCCAAGGTCAGCGTCGCCGGGCATTTCCTCTACGGCGCCCCGGCGACGGATCTCGACCTTGAAGGCGAGGTTACGATCAACAAGGCAAAGGAGCGGGCGGGTTTCGCCGGCTATCAGTTCGGCTTGGCCGATGAAGAGGTCGATGCCGTGCAGCAGCCGCTCGCGGATCTGCCCAACACCGACGCGGCCGGCAAAGCCACTTTCCCGGTACGGCTCGACAAGCTGCCTGAGAGCTCAAGCCCGCTGGAGGCGCAGATTACGGTGCGCATGGCCGAGCCGGGCGGCCGTGCCATCGAGCGCAAGATCACGCTGCCGGTCACGCCCACGAGCAACATGATCGGCGTAAAGCCTCTCTTCTCCGGCCGCTCGCTCGCCGACGGTGCGAACGCAGCGTTCGACGTGATCATGGTCGCGCCCGATGGCGGCGCCACGGCTCAGCGCGGCTTGCATTACGAATTGCTGCGTATCGAGACGCATTATCAATTCTACAAGCGCGACGGGAGCTGGAATTACGAGCCGGTCAAGACGACCAAACGCGTCGCCGACGGCACGATCGACACGACCATCGACCGCGCGGCGCGCATTTCGCTGCCGGTGAATTTCGGCCGCTACCGGCTCGAAGTCTCGACCGCCGATCCGAACGGGCCGCTGACCTCGGTGTCGTTCGACGCCGGTTACTATGTCGAGTCCAATGCCGACACGCCGGACATGCTCGAGATCGCTCTCGACAAGGGCGACTATGCGCCGGGCGACACGATGACGGTCGCGGTTACCGCGCGCAACGCGGGGCGGCTGACGCTCAACGTGGTTGGCGATCGCTTGCTCGCGACGCAAACGAGCGACGTGCCGCAAGGCGTCACGCAGTTGAAGCTGCCGGTCGGCAGCGACTGGAGCACCGGCGCCTATCTGGTCGCGACCCTGCGTCGTCCGCTCGACGCGCCGGCGCAGCGCATGCCGGGGCGCGCCATCGGCGTGCAATGGTTCTCGGTCGATCGCACGGCAAAGACGCTCAATGTCGAGGTCAAGCCGCCGGCGCTCATTCGGCCGAACACGACCTTGCATATTCCGGTCAAGGTCACGGGCGTGCCGGCCGGCGAAGAGGCGCGCGTGGTCGTCGCCGCGGTCGATGTCGGCATCCTCAATCTCACCAACTACAAGCCGCCGTCGCCCGATGACTATTATCTCGGGCAACATGCGCTCTCGGCGGAGATCCGCGACCTCTACGGTGAGCTGATCGACGGCATGCAGGGCGCGCGCGGCCAGATCCGCAGCGGCGGCGATCAAGGCGCCGAGCTGCAGGGAAGCCCGCCGACAGGACCGCCGGTGGCGCTTTATTCGGGGATCGTGAAGGTCGGCGCCGACGGCACGGCGGACATTGCCTTCGACATCGCCGACTTTGCCGGCACTGTGCGCGTGATGGCGGTCGGCTGGAGCAAGGGTAAGGTCGGCCACGGCACGGCCGATGTCACCGTGCGCGATCCGGTAGTGCTGACGGCGACGCTGCCGCGCTTCTTGCTGCCGGGCGACCGCTCGTCGGTGCATCTCGACCTCGACAATGTCGAAGGGGCGGCCGGCGACTACACCATCGTGGTGACCAGCGCCGACGCGCTTTCGGCCACGTCGAACCTGAAGCTCGCCTTGCGCGCGAAGGAGCGTGGCGCCGCCAATGTGCCGCTCACCGCCGCGGCCGCCGGCAACGGCACGGTGCGGATCAGCGTCAGCGGCCCGGGCGGCTTTGCCTTGCAGCGCAATTTTGCGCTGACAGTGCGCCCGCCCGGACGCGTCATGGCGCGCCGGACGGTCAAGCCATTAGCCAAGGGCGAAAGCCTCACGGTTTCGAGCGACATGTTCGCCGATCTCGTGCCGGGTACCGGGGCGGTCTCGCTCTCGATCGGCTCGCTGGCGTCGTTCGATGCGGCGGGGCTGCTCGCCGCGCTCGACCGCTATCCGTTTCGCTGCTCGGAACAGATCACGAGCCGCTCGCTGCCGCTTCTCTATCTCAGCGATCTTGCCAAGGACTCGCCGATCGCGGCCGATCCGGCCACCGATCAGAAGCTGCGCGAGGCGATCGAGACGCTGCTGACACGGCAGGATTCGAACGGCTCGTTCGGCTTGTGGAGCGTCGGCGGGGATGACGTCTGGCTCGATTCCTACGTGACGGACTTCCTCACCCGCGCGCGCGAACGCAAGATCGCGGTGCCGGAGGCAGCCTTCAGGCTCGCGCTCGACCGGCTGCGCAACACGGTCGCCAACACCACGGACGTGAGCAAGAACGGCGGCACCGATCTCGCCTATGCGCTCTACGTGCTGGCGCGGAATGGCGCCGCCCCGATCGGCGATCTTCGCTACATCGCCGATTCCAAGCTCGATGCGCTGACCACGCCGATCGCCAAGGCGCAAGTTGCCGCGGCGCTCGCCATGGCGGGCGACCGCACACGCGCCGAACGCGTTTTCGCGGCCGCGCTCGAGGCGCTGGCGCCGGCCGCGAAGCCGGACCTGATCGGCCGCGAAGACTACGGCTCGACCCTGAGGGATGCGGCAGCGCTGGTGGCGCTCGCGAGCGAGGGCGGCGCGCCGCGCGCGACAGTGCAGGCGGCCGTGCAGAGCGTCGAGTCGGCGCGCGCCACGTTGCGCCCGACCTCGACGCAGGAAGATGCGTGGCTGCTGCTCGCGGCGAGCGCGCTGGCGAAGGACGGCGGCAAGGTGTCGCTCGATGTCGGCGGTACGGCGATGCAACGCGCGCTTTACCGCACTATCAAGTCCGGTGATCTGAAAGAGCCGCTGCGCATCACCAACACCGGCGAGGATCAGGTCCAGGCGGTGGTGACGGTCACCGGCGCGCCGACGACGCCCGAGCCCGCCGCCGAAAAGGGCTTCAAGATCGAGCGCAAGACCTACACGCTCGCAGGCGATCCGGTCGATGCCAAGGAGGTCAAGCAGAACACCCGCATGGTGGTGGTGCTGAAGATCACAGAATCGCAGCCACAATTCGGCCGCGTGGTGCTCGCCGACTATCTGCCTGCCGGCTTCGAGATCGACAATCCGCATCTCGTCTCGTCAGGCGATACCGGCACGCTCGACTGGATCATCGACGCCGCCGATCCGGTAGACACCGAATTCCGCGACGACCGCTTCACTGCCGCGTTCGAGCGCAAGGCGGACGACGCGCCGGTCTTCACGGTCGCTTATGTCGTGCGCGCGGTGGCGCCCGGCAAATATGTGCGTCCGCAAGCCGTGGTCGAGGACATGTATCGCCCCGACCGCTACGGCCGCACGCCGACCGAGAGCGTGGAAGTGACGCCGGCGAAATGAGCGACACTTCGAACGCCGATCATTTCGCTCATTCCCGCGAAAGCGGGAATTCAGGAGCGGAATGCACGGCTTCGCCAGCGACCGGGTCCCCGCATTCGCGCGGACCAGCGGACGACAATGTTCGGTTCCGTTGGCGAAGGGCTTTGCTCATTGTTTGTTTCGGCTGTCTCTCGGTCCTCGCAGCTGGCGCCTGGTGGATCGCCACGCTCGGCCCGCCGCCGCTTGGCAAGGACGTTGCGTTCTCGACCCGCGTCGTCGGTCGCGACGGCCGCTTGCTGCGCGCTTACGCTACGCCAGAGGGTCGCTGGCGCCTGCCGGCGAGTGTGGCGGATGTCGATCCGCGCTTCTTCGCCATGTTGTTTGCTTATGAAGATAAGCGCTTCCGCGCCCATCGCGGCGTCGATCCGCTCGCGCTTGTGCGCGCGACACTGCAACTCGTCAGCAGCGGACGCATTCAATCCGGCGGTTCGACATTGACGATGCAGGTGGCGCGGCTTCTGGAGCCGCGCAGCAATCGCAACCTTGCCGCCAAGCTCCGCCAGATCGTGCGCGCCGTCGAGATCGAACGGACGCTGAGCAAAGACGATATCCTTTCGCTCTATCTCGATCTCGCGCCCTATGGCGGCAATATCGAGGGCATCCGCGCCGCCTCGCTCACCTATTTCGGCAAGGAGCCGCGGCGGCTGACACTTGCCGAAGCTGCTCTGCTCGTGGCGCTGCCGCAATCGCCCGAGGCGCGAAGACCGGACCGCTCGATGGCGGCGGCACGCGCCGCGCGCGATCGCGTGCTCGACCGCTTCGCCGAATCCGGAAGCGTGCCGGCGGATGAGGTCGCGCTCGCCAAAGCCGAACCGGTGCCGGCCGGGCGCCGGCCCATGCCAATGCTGGCGCCGCACGCGGCGGATCACGCCGTTGCCGATGCGGGCGTGGGGCAGGGCAGCGAAGTACGGCTCACGATCGATGCCGAGTTGCAGAAGAACCTGGAAGAACTTGCGCGCGGGCGTACGCGCTCGCTTACCGCAACGCTCGGCCCCGATATCTCGCTCGCGATGCTGGTCGTTGATAACGCGACCGGCGAAGTGCGCGCGCATGTCGGCTCGCCGGATTATTTCGATCAGCGGCGAGCCGGCCAGGTCGATCTGACGCAAGCGCTGCGCTCGCCCGGCTCTACGCTCAAGCCATTCATCTATGGCCTTGGTTTCGAGGATGGCTTTATTCATCCCGAAACACTGGTTGATGATCGGCCGACGCGTTATGGCGGCTATAAGCCGCAGAATTTCGATTTCACCTTTCAGGGCACGGTGACGGTGCGCCGCGCGTTGCAGATGTCTCTCAATCTGCCGGCGCTCGCGGTGCTCGATCAGGTGGGCGCGAGCCGCCTGACCGCGCGGCTCGCGCAAGCCGGGGCAACCCTCGTGTTGCCGGAAGGCGAGGCGCCCGGCCTTGCGATCGGCCTTGGCGGGGTCGGCACCAAGCTCTCCGATCTGGTGATGCTCTATGCTGGCATCGCGCGGCTTGGCACGGTCTTGCCGCTGACTGAGAAAGCTTCGGAGCGCCCACCGGCCGCTGGCAATAAGGCGGATGTGAACAGGCTCATGGAGCCGGTCGCCGCCTGGTATGTCAGCAATGTTCTGATCGGTACGCCGCCGCCGGAAAACGGCGTTCCCGGCCGCGTCGCGTTCAAGACCGGCACCAGCTATGGCTATCGCGACGCCTGGTCGTTGGGCTTCGATGGCCGATACACGATCGGCGTCTGGGTCGGGCGGCCCGATGGCGCGCCGGTGCCGGGCCTGGTCGGACGGATGGCAGCGGCGCCGATCGTATTCGACGCGTTCGCCCGGCTGCCGACGCAGCCCTCATCCTCGCCGCGAGCACCTTCCGGCGTTTTGTTAGCGACCGGAGCTAAACTGCCACCGCCGCTGAAGTTTTTCCAACCTGGCGAGCGCGGCGGGGCAGGGGAGGCGAAGCTCCATATCCTGTTTCCGCCGGATGGCGCACGGCTCGATTTGACCGCGGCCGCGGACGAGAAGCCGGCGCTGGTGCCGCTCAAAATCACCGGCGGCATCGCCCCGCTCACGATCCTGGTGAATGGCGTGCCGGCTTCGGCGCAGACCCGGGGCAGGCTTTTCTTTCAGCCGCCGGGCCCGGGCTTCGCGCGGGTGACAGTGATCGACGGCTCCGGCGCGGCCGACAGTGTGATGGTACGACTGGATGATGGCGCAGCGGCTACAGCGTCGGCTGGCGCGATCCATTCGGCATGCGCGCCCAGCACCTGTGCCCGTCCCTGACCGCGGCTTCCACCCTCAAGCCGTATTCACTATGGTCGGCGCGCTTTTGTGAACAAGGAGCGGCATGACTACGAGCAATAGTGCGGCGCCGCCGACGCTGCGAAGCCCAGCCGGGCTGGCTGTGCTTCCGGCCCTGGTGCTGCACATTCCGGTGAACATTGTGCGCTGGATCGCTGTGCTGGTGAGGTCGCCGCGCGCGCGGCCGCCACGCGTCGGTCCTGGCGCCGTTGCCGTCTTCGCCGTAGTGCTCGCGGTCATCATTGCCTCGATGTTTTGGTTTGACACCAAGGCGATCGAATTGGCTCGGCGCGAACCGCTGTGGCTGCACGACTTCGCCGACGAGATCACCAATTACGGGCGATCGAGCACGTTCGTCTATCCCTTCGGAATTGTGCTTCTTGCGCTCGCCGCCGTGTTGTCGCCATGGCTGACCAAAATGAGTCAGGGCGTCCTGGCCGCGCTCGCCGTTCGCTTCGGCTTCCTGTTCGTGGCGATCGGTCTGCCGAGCCTGTTCGCGACCGTCATCAAGCGGCTGATCGGCCGTGCGCGGCCCTATGTCGGCGGCCACGACGATCCGTTCGCCTACATGCCGTTCATCTGGAAGCCCGAATACGCCAGCATGCCCTCCGGTCATGCGACGACTGCGGCGGCGGCGGCAATCGCCATCGGCGCGGTCTGGCCGCGGCTCCGGCCGTTGATGTGGATCTATGCGCTCGTCATCATGGCGAGCCGCATCCTGATCTTTGTGCATCATCCAAGCGACGTGCTCGGCGGCGCGGTGGTCGGCGTGATCGGTGCGCTGTTGGTGCGCCGCTGGTTCGCGGCCCGTCGTCTTGGTTTCTCGCCCGCAGACCTGCAGCCTTATGCGTGGCCGTCGCGACGTCGGGTCTGGGAAACTCTCAGAAATATCATATACAGCAATAGCTTAGCGAAGACGGAAGAGGGGCGGGCTTCCCGGTGATGCGGTTGGTATCCCGCTGGGAAACCGTTGCCATGCCCTGCGATCGGTGAGACGATCCGCGCTGCCTAGTCATTCGAATAGGCGGGCCGACCGAGTGTTTGCACCACCCGGCCGACCCTTGATCAGGACAGCTCCGAGAAGCCGTCATGACCCGCCCGAAAACTATCCCCAAAAGCCTGAACCGGCGATTCATTCTCGAAGCCTCTCGGTTGCCCCAGCCCCGAGAGGCTCACTCATGCGTGCCGCTCAACTAGAGTTAGCGC
>DATMQV010000277.1:0-8952 GCA_035566615.1 Xanthobacteraceae bacterium | reverse complement strand
CTTCCAGCAGATCAGGGCCGGCAACACGGCGATGTTCGCCTTCATCCTCGCGGTGGTGTTCGTGTTTCTGGTGCTCGCCGCGCAGTACGAAAGCCTGACGCTGCCGCTTGCGGTCATCATGATCGTGCCGATGTGTCTGGTGGCCGCGATATCCGGCGTCATCCTGCGCGGGATGGACAACAACATCCTTACACAGGTCGGGTTCGTGGTGCTGATCGGGCTTGCCGCCAAGAACGCGATCCTGATCGTGGAATTCGCACGCCAGCTCGAGGATCAGGGGCTGAGCCGGTGGGATGCGGCGGTCGAGGCGACGCGGCTGCGGCTGCGGCCGATCCTGATGACCTCGTTCGCCTTCATTCTCGGCGTCACGCCGCTCGTTTGGGCGATCGGCGCCGGCGCCGAGCTGCGACAGGCGCTCGGTACCGCCGTGTTCTTCGGCATGATCGGCGTGACCGCCTTCGGCCTGATCTTCACGCCGGTCTTCTATGTCATCGCGCGCTGGATCGCCCAGCTTGGTCCGCGGCGCGGCAAGAAGCCCGCGCCGAGCCCGCAAGCCGCGGAGTAGGCGGCGCGCGCGGAATCGACGCCAATTCGTCATCCTTGTCGGGTAGAGCAACAACGACAAAAGCGGTTGCCGGCGGTTCGAAACACTATGCTTACTAAAAGCGCGATATTGACGTTGAGCTGAAGGTTGGCGCGCTATAAGGCGAACGCTCGGGTATCAGGCCGGTGCCCGAATGATGGATGAACAATGTTTCCACTTCCCAAGCGCGTCTTTCTCACCCGCGGCGTCGGCGTCCATCGCCAGCAGCTTGCAGCGTTCGAATATGCGCTGCGCGATGCCGATATCGAGCAGCAAAATCTGGTGACGGTCTCGTCGATCCTGCCGCCGCAATGCGAGCTCATTCCGCGCCAACTCGGCGTCGCAGCGCTGAGCCCGGGCGAGATCACCTTCTGCGTCATGGCGCGGTCCGAGACCAACGAATTCGGCCGTCTTGTCGCCTCCGGCATCGGCCTCGCCCGGCCGAAGCAATCATCGCACTATGGCTATATCTCTGAGCACCATGCCTTCGGCATGTCGGAGGCGGACGCCGGCGAATATGTCGAGGATCTCGCGGCCAGCATGCTCGCCTCCACGCTCGGCATCGAATTCAACCCGGACGCCGCCTGGGACGAACGCAAGCGGGTTTATGAGATGAGCAGTCTGATCGTCGACACCCAGTCGATCGCTTCCGCCGCGGTCGGCGCGCCGCGCGGCGAATGGACCTGCGTGGTCGCCGCCGCGGTCTTTTTGTTCAGCGCCGGCGATTCCGTCCAATCATGACCGGCGTCTCCACCTTCGCCGTTCCGCCGAGCTTTCTCGGCATCGCGCGCAACGATCCGGCCGCGCCGATCTGCATCGCCGGCATTCCCTTCGATCTCGGCACCACCAATCGCGCCGGCGCGCGCTTCGGTCCGGCGGCGATCAGACAGGCAAGCCGCATGCTGATCGACGGCGATCATCCGGTGCATTGGGTCAATCCGGCGGCGCTGCCGCTCGCCGATATCGGCAATTTCGCCATTGCGCTCGGCGACATCGCCAAGAGCCTGGCGCTGATCGAGGAGCAGGCGGCCCGTATCGCGCATCTGGTCGCGCTCGGCGGCGATCACGGCGTCACGCTGCCGCTGCTGCGCGCACTCGCGAAGAAGCGCGGCCCGGTCGCGCTCGTTCACTTCGACGCGCATGTCGACACCTGGCCGGACAATTTCGGGCAGACACAAGCGCACGGCACGGTCTTTTATCATGCCATCAAGGAAGGCTTGGTGAAGCCGCACCAGATGGTGCAGATCGGCATTCGATCGCCGCTCGAGCGCGCCGTGCATGATTGGACGCTCGCACAAGGCATCACCGTCGTCCCGGCGCAGAAGGTGCATGAACAGGGACCGGCCGCGACCGCCGAGCAAATCCGCGTCATCGTCGGCGACGGCCCGGCCTATCTGAGCTTCGATATCGACGCGCTCGATCCGGCCTTCGCGCCTGGCACCGGCACGCCGGAAATCGGCGGCCTCGCGACCTGGCAGGCGCAGGCGATCTTGCGGCGGCTTACCGGCCTGCAATTCGTCGGCATGGACCTGGTCGAGGTCAGCCCGCCTTACGATGTCGCCGAAACCACCGCGCTCGCCGGCGCCACCATGGCCTGGGAATATCTCTGTTTGCTCGCCGCGCAGCAGAATGCGGTGTAAGTCGCACACGATTGATCTGAACAACTCACGACTATTGTACGACTCGCGCTGCTCGACAGCAGCAACGATCGGACTACCCGCACATGCATCAACTACAGCCAATCGTTGCGGCGGAATTGCACATAAAGTGTGGTGCAGATAGCGACAATGATCCCGATCACGAGATAATAGCCGTAGGCCCACTTAAGCTCGGGCATGTGCTCGAAGTTCATCCCGTAGATTCCGGCAATAGCGGTGGGTACGGCCAAGATGGCGGCCCAGGCGGCCAGCCGGCGCGCTATCACGGTCTGTTGTGCCTGCCCGGCCATCAGGCTCGCCTCGAAGGCGAAGGCCAGCACCTCGCGTAAGGCATCGATCTCCTCGCGCACCCGACGAACATGATCTGTGACGTCGCGAAAGAGCGGCTGCATCGCCTTGTCGATCGCCATCAGTTGGGCGTGCTCGAGCCGGTTGCATACTTCGACCAGCGGTCCGGCCGCATTGCGCAGCCGCAACAAATCGCGGCGAAGCGTGTACAGGCGCTCGATGTCGCGCTGGCTCAGCGTAGTCGCCAGTACGGTGTCCTCGATCGCCTCGACTTCGGCGTGGATTTTCTCGATGACCGGCAGGTAATTGTCGACGATGAAGTCGAGGATCGCATAGACGATGTAATCCTCTCCTTCCGATAGAACGGCTGGACAGGCCTCGGAGCGCTGACGTACCGCGGTGTAGGAGACTGATGCGCCGTGGCGGACTGACACGACATAGCCGCGGCCGACAAACAAATGCGTCTCGCCGAAGGCAATCCGCCCCTCTACCATCTGCGCGGTACGGGCAACGATGAAGACGCCGTCGCCATACTGCTCCAGCTTGGGGTGCTGATGGGCCTTGGCGGCATCCTCGATGGCCAAGGGATGCAGATCGAACTGCCGCTGCACCCGTTGCAGAAGATCGTCACTGGGCTCGAACAGGCCGATCCAGACGAAATGACCGGGCCGTTTCGACCACTCACCAGCCTCTTCGATTGTGACGTCGGCGATTTTCCGGCCGTCGGCATAAACAGCTGAATTGACAACGCCGAGCGCGTGGTCTGAGGCTGGAATTTCAGCTTTCGTCAGCACGGTCGCACCTCCCAACAGGAGGCTGCCTTTGTGTCCGGTACGGCTGATCGCCTAATCACACAACCGGTTGATGCAGCCAGTCCCTCCCGATTGCTCCGCACCAGCAACAGAACGAATACCTCATGAACGAGGGATTCGTCCAGGTGCGCCTTTTTGGTCGCCCCCGCAAGCAAGTGGAAACCTGAAGACAGGTAGCGCGTGAATCGGATCGCTCTTTCCGCTCGTCCTCGCGAAGGCGGGTACCCGGTAGTCGAGCCATGAGGCTGGCGTGCCCCAACTTCATTCTCGCTTTCGCGGGAATGAGCGGAGGTAACTCCGACCCTGATTGCTCAGCTCAACTATTCACCCGGACATCCATCGCTTCCTTCAGGAAGCCGCGCAGCGCGTCCGTATCGAACGGCTTGCGCAGGATGCGCAGATCGGCGGGCGCCGCCCGCGCCGCGTCGCTGTAGCCGGTGGTCAGGATCACCGGCAGATGCGGATATTGCGTGCGGATTTCGCTTGCGAGCCCGACGCCGTCGATCGTGCCCGGCATGACGATATCGCTGAAGACGAGATCGACCCGCGTGCCGGTGGCGAGCAATTGCAGCGCCGCCTCGGCCGACTCGCGGTAAAGAGTCCGGTAGCCGAGATGCTCGAACAGTGACGAGGTCACCTCGGCTACGTCGGCGCTGTCGTCGACGATGAGCACGGCCGGGCGGCGCGCGTGCAGTTCGTCCATCTCGTCGCCGTCGTCGGCGGCGACTTGCTCGGACGGAAGCGCAGGCAACAGCACGGTGATGATTGTTCCCTCGCCGACGCGGCTGTCGGCCTTCACCAGTCCGCCGGACTGATGGGCGAAGCCGTAGACTTGCGACAAGCCGAGCCCGGTGCCCTTGCCGACTTCCTTGGTGGTGAAGAACGGGTCGAACACCTTGGTGAGGAGATCGGGCGGAATGCCGGTGCCGCTGTCGCTGAATTCGATGGCGACGAACTCGTTGCCTTCCTCATCGCCGCGCTCGGACGGCACGTTGCGGATGGAGATGCGGAACGTGCCGCCGTTCGGCATGGCGTCGCGCGCATTGACCGCGATATTGACGATGGCGAGCTCGAGCTCCGCCAGATCGACCTTCACCGGCCAGACGCTCGTATCGCTCTTCTCGTCGTAGACGATGTTGCCGCGCAGCGAGCTTTCGATCATCGGCCGCATGTTGCTGATGCATGCGTTCAGATCGATCACGGTCGGGGTCAGGTGCTGGCGGCGGGCGAAGGTCAGCAATTGCCGGGTCAGGCTTTCGCCGCGCTTGGCCGCGGTCTGGATGGCTTCGATCGCGCGCGGCAGTTTCGGGTCGAGCAGCCGCTTGAAGGTCTGCGCATTGCCGCCGATGATCATCAACAGGTTGTTGAAGTCGTGGGCGATGCCGCCGGTCAGTTTGCCGATGGCTTCCATCTTCTGCGCCATGGCGAGCTGCTCACGCGCCTGCACGAGCTTCTCCTGGGTATCGAGCCGCTCGGTCGCGTCGCGCACCACATTGGCGAAGCCGATCAGGTTGCCGGAATTGTCGCGGATCGAGGTGACCGAGCCGGTGATGAAGAACAGCGTCCCGTTCTTTTTGATGCGCCAGCCTTCGACCTCGTGCTTGCCTTTTTGGATGGCCCATTCCAGCGCGCGGTTCGGCTCGCCGGCGCGGCGCTCGTCGGGCCGGTAAAAGATGCCGAAGTGCTTGCCGATGATCTCGTCGGCGCCGTATCCGATCATGTGCTCCGCCGCCTTGTTCCAGCTCGCCACCCGGCCTGCGGTGTCGAGCAGGAAGATCGCATAGTCGACGATGCCCTCGATCAGGATCTGAAAATGGCGGCGGGAACTATCGAGCGCGAAGTTCGTCTGCCCGAGCTGCCGATTCAATTGCTCCTGTGCGCGCAGCAGGCGCGCTTCGGTGTCCTGGGTGCAGGCGATCGCGGCGCTGAGCACGAGCGGCGGCAGTGAGACGCCGACCGAGAGCGCAAACAGGAGCGACAGCGGATGGGTGACGGCGGCTGTCGCCGGTTCCGTATCGCCGGCCGCGAGTCCCCAGGTCGCGATCGCGCAGAATATCAGCGCCGTGGTCGCGGCGTTGCGGCGGCTGCCGCGCAAGGCCGCCCAGATCAGAGGAACGACAATGAGAAAGCCGACCAACAACCGGTACGGCTGCGCGGCCTCCAGGGCACCTTCGACCGGAGGGCCGAAGGCAAGAAAGCCGATGGCGGCGGCGAGCAGGTAGATTGCCGCGGTCTCCGCCACATTCCAGCGGCCGAGTGCCCGCCAATCGCCGAACGCCCACAGCACCACGACCGGGACGATGATCAGGCCGGCGGCCGCGTCGGCGAGCCACCAGTTCGTTCCGGTCGCGAGCCATGCCGCCGAGTTGTTGACGTCCACGTCGCCGGCAAGCATGGCGCCGCCGAGCGCGACGATCGCGCCGATCAGTGCGGTCGGAGCGAAGGCGACGAGCGCGAACTTTGCCGTGCCCTGGGGCGTGTCGAAGGTCTTGCGCCCATACGACCAGCGGTCGATCAGCCAGGCGCCGGCGAAGCCCGCCAGCGCCGTGCCGGCCGCGGCAAAGCCGGGCGAGATCAGCGAGCGGGTCGCAATGGCGCTAAAGGAAAATGATCCCAACAGGATCGCCGGCCACATGCGCGGCCCGCTCAGCAGGAACAAAGCAAGCGCAAATCCGGTCGGCGGCCACAATGGCGTGCCGGTGGGATTGAGCGAGGGCAGGATCAGCGGCGCCGCGGCGAGCCCGACATAACAGGCCGCAGCGATGATCAGTTCGAGCGCATAGGTTGCGGCGTTTGGGACGCTGCGAAGAAAGAAAAATCCACCATCCCCACTTCCTGGACTTCTCATCGCGGACGAGTCTGCTCGTGACGCCGACAAAAGTATAGCATTGATGCGCGCGCGCGATACAGCGCTGATCGTCTGCATGTGAGTTCCGTTCACTGCAACGTGCCTGCAACACGCGGCCCTCGGGTCGCGTACCGGCGCAGAATTTCCCCGCGTTTTCGAAAGCTTGGTGCGGTGTATTCGGCCGCCGCGCAAGCTTTTAAGCGCGCGTTCCCGGGTTCCCGCCTTGGCTTTCGCTGTTGGGGTGCGATAATCGCCAATTTCGACGCTCCGGCACGACGCTACACGAGATTTTGCGTGCACAATCCGAACACACTTGACCTCACCTTCGGCGCCTCTTGGCCGGACACGATCCACGCTCACTTCAAGCGCGTCGGTGTTCGGCAGGTTGGCTATGTCCCGGACGCGGGCCACAGCCGCCTGATCGCGCTGTGCCGCGACGATCCGAATATCGCCGACGTCGTGCTCACCACCGAGGAAGAGGGCGTGGGGCTTGTCGCCGGCGCGGCGCTCGGCGGCGAGCGCGCCGCGCTCCTGATGCAATCGAGCGGGGTCGGCAATTGCATCAACATGTTTTCGCTGCTGCGCAATTGCGGCTTCGCCGGGCTGCTGCTCGTGACCATGCGTGGCGAATTCGGCGAGTTCAATCCGTGGCAGGTCCCGATGGGGACGATTACCGAAGACGCTTTGCGGCTGTGCGGTTTTCTCACCTACCGGATCGACAGCCCCGCCGATGTCGATGACATTGTCGGTGCCGGTTGCGACATGGCGTTCGCGGGCAATCTTTTGGTCGCGATCCTGTTGTCGCAGCGGCTGATTGGCCGCAAGCAATGGACGCGATGAGCATGCAAGCCCCCATGCTCGAGCGGCGGGAATTCGTGCGGCGGCTTCTAATCGCGCGCGGCGGTCTGCTGGTCGTTTCGGGGCTCGGCTCGGCAACCTATGACGTCGCCGCGGCCGGCGACAATGCGCTCAATTTCTATCTTTGGGGCGCGATGGGCGGCACCGCCATGATCGGATTTGGACTCGCGCTGGCGCAGCCCGAGCGCCGAGTCGCCGTCATCACCGGCGACGGCGATATGCTGATGGGCGTCGGCAGCCTCGCCACCATCGGCGTGAAGCAGCCGCGTAATCTCGCCATCGTGGTGCTCGACAACGCGAGCTACGGGGAAACCGGCATGCAGCCGAGCCATACGGCGGCCGGCGTCGATTTGGTGGCGATGGCGCGCGCCTGCCGCTTTCGCCAGGCGCGGGCTGTCTCGCGTCTCGACGAAGCAGACGATATTCGCGCCTTGCTGCACGCGGGCGAGGGGCCGGTTTTCGTCTCGGCGCGCATCGCGTCCGAGGAAACGCCGCGTGTGCTGCCGTTGCGCGACGGTCACGCCATCAAACAGCGATTTATGGCCGCGCTGGATCCAGCCTGACCGCTGGCGTCTTGGACGCCGGTCGCGCCAACGTGCTATCGTTGCAAAAATGAACCGGGAGGCCGCCATGGTCGGAACCTTCTTGCGGCATGGCTCCAATATCTGGCTGGCGCTTGGCCTTGCCGCGCTCATTGTTTGCTTCGCCGCCGGCATCCTTCCGTTCTATTTGCTGTGGGTCGTGATCGGCGCGCTCAGCTTCTATGTCAGCGAATACGGCTTTCATCGTTTCGGCTTCCATGCCGAGCCGTCGCGCTTCGCCTTTGTGCGCACATTGCAGCACCGGCTCCACTACGACCATCACGCTGAGCCCGATCGGCTCGACCTTTTGTTCCTGCCGGTCTGGTTTCTCATTCCTAATCTCGCCGTCACGGCGCTGATCTTCGCGCTGTTGTTCGGCTGGTCGGTCGTCGCCTCGGCGATGTTCGGCGTGGCGCTCGCCATCTTCCACTACGAGTGGGTGCATTACGTCGCGCACATTCCCTATCAGCCGCGCACGGCCTTCGGGCGCTGGATCAAGCAATATCACCTGCGCCACCACTACATCAGCGAGAAGTTCTGGTTCGGCGTCAGCAATCCCTCGATGGATCTGCTCGGCGGCACGTACAAGGAAGCACGCGAGGTCGAGCGCAGCGGCACCACCCGCAAGCTCTTCGGCTAGATTCTTTGTTTTGAGCATGATCTTGTCCGAAAACCGGTTTCCGCTTTTCGGGATCATGCTCTTGTTGCCGATCGTCATTGCACTTTCCGATGCGCGCAGCGCAGCTTGCGGCTTGAAAGCCGCCGGCCTTGACCGGCGTCCTCTTTGTATGTCTCCCCTTCGCACATGAGTGCGCTCAGTCTTTTCGGTCTCGCGGCCGTCACTGCCATGCTGATCTTCTATGCGCTGGAGAATCGCAGTCCTTGGTTCGTTCTCGCCTTCGCCGCGGCCTGCGCGTTGGGCTCGATCTACGGCTTTCTGCAGGGCGCGTGGCCGTTCGGCCTGGTGGAGGCGGCATGGGCGGGCGTCGCCGTCTATCGTTGGCGGGCGAGAATGCTGAAGGTCTAGATCATGATCCCGGACACCGCTCACGGCCCGCTGGAAATTTAAGTCTGCGGAGATTGCATGGATCATTCCATACCGCTCGACGGTGCCTCATTGACGTGGCCGTGGGCGTTGCCGTTCATCGGCATTTTGCTGTCGATCGCGGTCGGGCCGTTGTTGTTCCCGAAAATCTGGCACGCGCACTACGGCAAGATCGTGCTGGCCTGGGCGGTGCTGACGCTCGCGCCGCTGGCGATCTTTCAAGGCGCCTCCGTGGCGCTGGCGACCGTCCTGCAGGTGATGCTCTCCGATTACGTCAGC
>DATMQV010000276.1:0-6623 GCA_035566615.1 Xanthobacteraceae bacterium | reverse complement strand
TTCCTCCAGAAGCCGTAGACGACGACGACGAGAAAGACCAAGAACGCCAAGGAGGCCGTGATGATGAGCTGGCTCGTCACCGTGAATGAAAACGGGATGAGCCCGATCATGTTGGCGAACAGCACGAACATGAACAACGTGAACACGAACGGGAAGAACTTCATCCCCTCATTGCCGGCAGAATTGCGCAGCATGTTGGCGACGAATTCGTAGGACATTTCCGCGACCGACTGCAGCCGCCCCGGCACCAGCGCCCGCGAGGCGGTGCCGCCGATCAACAGCGCCGAGGCGAGCAACACGATGATCAGCATGTAGAGCGCGGAATTGGTGAACGCGATCTCGTGACCACCAAAGGCGAAGAGCTTCACCCAGTTATCGATCTTGAATTGGTGGATCGGATCGACCGTCATGATTCCATCGTCGTTCGGCGCGCTAGAGTCGGATGGCTTTCGTCATCCAACGCTAGCCATTTGTTTGTCCATGATCTTTTCCGAAAACCGGGTCCCACTTTTCGGGATCATGCATTCAACGCAACATCACTCGTCTTCCTCCTCCCTGTCTTCGCCCGCACGCGGGGGAGAGTCAGGAGGCGGCGGCCCATCACGCAGTGTGGGGCCGGGAACGACTCCCGCGGAGCGCATCACATTGAGCACGCCCGCGACGAAGCCGAGCAGAAGAAATACAATGAACCCCCAGGGCGAGATACCGAGCAACCGGTCGATCAGCCAGCCGACACCGGCACCGACCAGCACGCCTCCAACGAGTTCGCTCGAGAGCCGGAAGCCCCTGGCGTAGCCCGATGCAGTCGTCGCCCGATCTCCACCAGGACCTTCGGAAGGCGGAGCCACACGCTCGCGTGCGGAGCCTAAACCTTCGCCGAGACGCTGGAGTCTCGCGGAGAGGGCGGCTTCGTCAGTGTGTGCCTTGTCGCGATTGCCGTTTTCGCGCGTGCCGTCGCTCATCTGTCCGACACTCGCGGCTTGCGGCAATCGAGACGGACCCGCCCCCAGAAGCCGCGCGGACCATACTGATTGGGTTTCACCGAGTCAAGAAACCGCATTTGGTGTTAACACGTTGAAATGACAAGAAATCTCCGCACGCCTTCGGCGCCGGCAATGCAAGATTGTGCGGCGCGAAGCCGATATCGTTACAATGATGCCCAGATGAAGGCGTTGCATCCGAATCGATTCGGCCGCCACGGCGCAGCAGCGCGTTCAAAACCCTCGCTTCAGCTCCCCGTGCCGCATGGAGAAGAGCATGATCAAGCGGATCAACCAGACCCTGGCCGCGGCCGCCCTCTGCGTCGCGCTCGCCGCGCCGGCTTTTGCCGAAGGGGAAATGCCCGACAGCGAGCACGGGCGCTACAGTTTCAGCAAAGTCGCGGAGGGATTCCTGCGGCTCGATACGCAGACCGGCCAAGTGTCGGTATGCAGCCAGCGCGCCGTCGGCTGGGCCTGCCAGGCGGCGCCCGACGATCGCGCGGTGCTCGATAATGAGATCGCGCGGCTGCGCACCGAGGTTGCCGGCTTGAAGAAAGAGATGCTGGCACATGGCCTCGCCCTGCCGGGCTCCGGCGCCACGGCGCCGGAAAGCTCCGGCACGCACGACAACGACATCACCATCCATCTGCCGGACAATTCCGAGATCGACCGCATGGTCACCTATGCGGGGCAGTTGTGGCACCGGTTCGTCGAGGCGATCGCGCGGGCGCAAAAGCAAGTGCTGAACAACAAGAGCTAATGCAAAATCCCGATATTCCTCTCGTCCCCGCGCAGGCGGGGACCTAGCCGTTTGCACCCGCAGCTGGATTCCCGCTTGCGCCGGAATGAGCGGAAAATTGGGTCAAGATCGCATCAAGGGCTAATTACGTGCGTCTCGATCTGACGGATATTCACACAACGCGCATCGAGACCGTCGCGACCGCAAGCTTGAGCGTCGCCACCTCCGGCGAAGGCTTTGTCGACATCACGCGCGAAGTGGCGCGCTTTCTCGAGCGTATCGGAGCGCGCGACGGCGCGCTTCTCCTGTTCATCCGCCACACCTCCGCATCGCTGGTGATTCAGGAGAACGCCGATCCAGACGTGCAGGTCGATCTCGTGACCGCGCTCGATCGCCTCGCCCCGGCCGACGCCGGCTGGGTGCACGACACCGAGGGGCCCGACGACATGCCGGCGCATGTCAAATCCATGCTCAACGGCGTCTCGCTGCACATTCCTGTCATCAACGGGACGTTGGCGCTCGGCACCTGGCAGGGCATCTACGTCGCCGAGCATCGCGCGCGGCCGCACCGGCGCGAGGTGGTGCTGCAGTTCTTGGGAAGCGCGGCGGAGCGTTAATCGTCGCAACATTTCCCGGGCGGTGCAGCGCCATCGCGCGTTGAAGACGGGCGTAAACGCGCTAGTGGCGCTACACCGCGTCCGGGAAACGTCGCCGCCGCGATGGATTCCCGCCTTCGCGGGAATGAGCGGTCGATGGCCGCCGCTGCCGAACAGCGATAACATGCGGGCAGTCAGGATCGAGCCGCCCCTTTGAACGACACGCCCGCCCACCATCTGTTGATCGCCGACGACCATCCGCTGTTTCGCGGCGCGCTGCGCGAGGCGGTCCATGGCCTGTTCAGCGGCTCAGAAGTGGCCGAGGCCGGCAGTTTCGAGGAAGTCAGCGATTTCCTCGAGCGCGGCGGCGGCGACATCGATCTTGTTCTGCTCGATCTTTCCATGCCGGGCGTGCGCGGCTTCTCCGGCCTGATGTATCTGCGCGCGCAATATCCAAGCCTGCCGATCGTGGTGGTCTCGGCCAATGACGATCCAGCCGTGATCCGCCGCTGCATGGAATTCGGCGCGTCCGGCTTCATCCCGAAGACGCTCGGCATCGAGGCGCTGCGCGCGGCGGTCGCGCGCGTGCTGCAAGGCGAAGTCTTTACGCCGCCCGACGTCGATCTGACGCGTCCCACCGACGCCGAGACCACCGCCATGATCGCCAAGCTTGCGACGCTGACGCCGCAGCAGGTGCGCGTCTTGATGATGCTCTCAGCGGGGCTTCTCAACAAACAAATCGCCTATGAGCTCGGAGTGTCGGAAGCGACCGTCAAGGCGCACGTCTCCGCCATCCTGCAAAAACTCGGCGTCGAAAGCCGCACGCAAGCGGTGATCGCCGCCGGCAAGATCGAAGCCGGCAGCTGGCCGCAGGTGTCGGCGAAAGAAACGTAAAGTGCCACGGAATGACGGCTAGGCGCCGGGCACCGATCCGGGCGGAAGGAAATCAACCTCGCAGATCTGCGAGCGGCGAACCACTTCCTGCGGATCGGTGAGGTTGTGAAGCTGATCGAACAGTTCGCGCAGGCGCCGCGCCGGGGAGACGGAGAACAATGCGCGCGCGGGCTTGTCCTGCTTGTTGTAGTAGGCGTGCGGCAGGCCCTTCGGCATGCGCACCAGATCTCCGGCGCTGGCCTGCGTCCACGCCCCGTCGAGATAGAGATCGAACGTGCCGTCCAGCATGTAGATGAATTCGTCCTGCGTCGGATGAATGTGCGGCGGCACGAATGTGCCGGGCGGATCGAGCGTCTCAAAAATGAAACAGCCGTCGGATTCCGCCTTGAGCCAGTAGGTATGGCCGAGAATGTTCCACACCACGTCTTGCGATGGGCCCGCCTTGCCGGAGCCGGCCGGTGTGATGCCTTTGGCGAGAGTTAATCCCATACTGCCAACCCGTTCATTCATGTCCTTGCCTCCCCCTGTTTGAATATTTGGCCGACGTTGCAACACCGGCCAGAGTCACAACACTTCGTGCCGCGGTTGGGCCGCCGCTATTTTCCTCGCATCGCCGGACCAACTTGGTCCGAGGGACGCCCGGCGAACGTTCTCACCGTGCGCCCGGCATTTGGCTTTGTTCAGGCATGATGCGCCGAAACACTCTTGACGCACTCCGATAGCAGTTCGACCGGCGCCGCCTGGCCGACATCGCCGAGGCTGAGCATGCCGATCATGCGCTTATTCTTGTTGATCACCGGCAGCCGGCGGACCTTCAGCTCCTCCATGTGACGCACCGCCTTGGCGAGGTCTTCGTCCTCGCGGCAACAGTGGATTTCTGCGGTCATTACGTCGCGGGCCGTCGCGCGGCGGGCGTCGAATTTGTCTTGCGCCAATCCTTTACAGACGATGTCGCGGTCGGTGACCATGCCGATCAGACGATCGTTCTCGCCAATCGGAATGGCGCCGATGTCGTGTTCGCACATGAGCTTTGCAAGCTCGGACACAGGGGTCTCCGGACTGACCCAATCGACTCCCTTGTGCATCACATCTTTGACTTTCATGGCGGGACCTCCGTTGCATGAGCATCGGGCCTCACCCTCGGGGGGATTTTAGCAGAAGATCGGAGCGGCTGCCACGCGGGCTTCTTGTCATTCGCGGGCGCGCACCCGATCTCGGGTGTTCCCGAGATCGGTACTTTGAGATGCCAAGTCGGCAACAGCCGCCTTGGGTGGCGAGCCCGGAATGACAGCCTACTCGGCCGCGACGCGCTGCACGCGCCACTGTGTGATCAGAGCACGCAGCGAGGCCGGCTTGACCGGCTTGTTGAGGATGTGGACGCCTGAGGCTCGCGCCTCCTCGCGCACATGCGCGGAGCGGTCGGCGGTGACGAGGATCGCCGGCAGATCGCGGCCGTAGCGGCGGCGCAATTCGCTGATGGCGCCGACGCCGTTCGCGCCGTCGAGATGATAGTCGACCAACAGGCCGTCGGGCTCGAGGCCGCTGCCTTCGAGTGCGGCCTGTGCCTGCGCGAGATTTTCGGCGGTCAGCACGCGGCAGCCCCAGCCGCCCAGCAGCGTCTGCATGCCGTCGAGGATCGCGGGCTCGTTGTCGATGCAGACAACCACGGTGCCGATGAGCTGGCCGGTGGCGGATTTGCGCGCGGTCCGCGCCGGCTCGGCCGCGGGCGCCGCGGCGGCGGCCCGCGGCACCTCGACGGAAAAGCGCGAGCCTCGGCCGAAGACGGATTTCATCGTGACTTCCGCTTCCAGTACGCGCGCGATGCGCTCGACGATCGACAGCCCCAGCCCGACGCCGCGGGCGACGCGCGCGCCATGATCGAGCCGATGGAATTCCTTGAACACGGCGTGGCGCTTGGCATGCGGAATGCCAATGCCGGTGTCGTAGACGTCGATGCGCAGCCGCGCTCCGCGCCGGCGGCAGCCGATCAGCACGGTGCCTTGCGGCGTATATTTGATCGCGTTCGAGACCAGATTTTGCAGGAGCCGCCGCAGCAAGCGCCGGTCGGAGCGCACCGCCAGCGAGCACGGCATGAATTTCAGCGTCAGCCCCTTGGCGCGCGCCAACGGCGCAAATTCGACGTCGAGGCGTGCCAGCAATTCGTCGATGCGGAAGTCGCTCATCTCCGGCTGCATGGCGCCGGTATCGAGCCGCGATATCTCCAATAGCGCCGCGAAGATCTCTTCCACCGCTTCGAGCGAGGCGTCGATATTGTGCACCAGGCCCGAATCGCCGCCGGCGCGCTGGCGCTCGATCAAGCTCGTCACATAAAGCCGCGCGGCGTTGAGCGGCTGCAGAATGTCGTGGCTGGCGGCGGCGATGAAGCGGGTCTTGGATACGTTGGCGTCGTCGGCCTCCGCCTTGGCGCGTTCGAGTTCGCTGTTGAGCCGCGTCAGTTCGCGCGTGCGCTCGCGCACGCGCCGCTCGAGCGTGGCGTTGGCGCGCTCCAGCGCCTCGGCCGACTTCACGCTTGGCGTAATGTCGGTGAAGGTGGTCACGAGCCCGCCGCCCGGCATGCGGTCGGCTCGCACTTCAATCACCAGGCCGCGATCGGCGAAACGCTCCAGGAACGGCTCGGCTTCCGATCGATATTTGCGCACGCGCTCGGCGATCTGCGCGTCGAAATCCTTGCCGTCGGCGGTGACGCCGCGCCCATCGCGCCCGCCGTTCTGGGCGATGTGGCGCAGAATTTCGTCGAGCGGGGTGCCGACGCGGGTGAGGCCGTGCGGCAGATCGAACAACTCGCCGAACTGGCGGTTCCAGCAGACCAGCGCCAGCTCCTTGTCGAACACGGCGATGCCCTGGCGGACGTGATCGAGCGCGGTCTGCAGGATCTCACGGTTGTAGTGGATGGCGGCGTTGGCGTCGTCGAGGAGCTTGAGCGCCGCCTTGGTCGAGACGTTGCGCTTGCGCAGGAGTAGCGACAGCACGAGACGCGAGGACGCAGCGCCGATCGCCGACGCCAACAGATACTCGCCATATTGCAGGAGCTGAAAATCGGCCTCGGCTTGCGGCTCTAGACTGAGGCGCTTGGAGGCGGCGAAACTGGCGAAGGATTCGCGCGTGCGCTCTTCGCCGAGATAGCGGGTGACGGTGGCGATCAGTTCCTCGACCGTCACCGAGGCCCGCCGCAGCCGAAAGCTCGGCACCATCGGCGCGAGCGATGAGGGCACGAACAGATCGGCCTGCATGCGCTCGATGGCGCTCGGCCGGCCCAGGAGCGAGCAGCCGACAAACAGCGTGATATTGGCAAACAGGCTGAGCACCACGCCGTGCACCAGCGGCGGCAGTTCGAGCCCGAACAAAGCCTGCGGTCGCAGCCACGCGATACCGAGAGGCCCGACGCCCACGATG